>MAXP01000131.1 GCA_001751085.1 Desulfobacterales bacterium C00003060
TGGCACTGGAGTATCTACCCTGGAAGCATGTCGGTTTTGGTCTCGGGATTGACGCAATGCGTGTACGGGTCGAGGCCAAAGGTTCCGATTACCCGGGGGTTGATTTCCATGGCTCTGTCGAATTTGACTACCTCGGAGCGCAACTGTACGTGAAGGTCTTTTTCTAAGAAATACTCTTTGAGTATTGCGAAATAACCTGAAACCCAGGCAACCAGGAAAATAGAACGAAAGGAGCATGACATAAAAAAACAAAACCTATCAACAGCAGTGGCGATCGGTTCGGAAGCGAAGTCGAGGTTCACCGGCAGGATCCACAAGGTCACCATCAACGTGAAGGAAATGAAGAAGGCGGACAAGGCTTATGAAGGTAAGGCCCGCATGGAGTACGCTCATAAGAAGGCGATGTCCGATTAAGTAAAATGCAGTTGTCAGGAAGGAAGGGACACGACGATCTTTCCTTCCTGATCTCTGCGTCGAGAGTATCATTCCTTAAGGAATAAATATGAAAAAATAGGCTCGCGTAATGTTCTTTTTCCATTGCCTCGAGCATAGAGAGGAGAGCCCCACCATGAATTTACCAACAATGAAGACATGCGGGATAGCAATGATCCGGCTGGCGGCGTTTGCCGGTAAAGACAGGCAGAGGCTTAATATAACCGTTATTCGAGGACTCAGGTTTATGAGAAGTTTCATTATGAAGAAAAATTCGCCAACCAGAAAAGCATTAGCTGCCACTTCGGTTTTCCTTGGAGTAGTATTGGCCTCTACACCGGCTATTTCCGGGATGCAGGCGGAGAGCTGCACTACGAACTATCCCTCCCGCTATATGGGTGGAGAAGCGGAAATAATCAAGGCGCCCAACGGTGCACTGATCTATGACAAGGCACTCGAGGCTGTGGGGCAGATTGTCTACACCGAACCGACGGTCGAGAACCTGGGCGACGGCATCTGGGTCATCGGCGGATACTCGATCGCCAATTTCTTTGTCATCGAGGCGCCCGAGGGACTCATCGTCTACGACACCGGGGATTACGCCGAAGAGGGAAGGCACGTCCGGCACCTGATAGAGGAAAAGATCAGCAAGCGGCCGATCAAGGCAATCATTTACAGTCACAGCCACTACGCTCTCGGCGGGGGAGCAATGGTGGACGATCCCGATTCGGTCACTGTCATCGGTCACAGGATGCTCAACCAGACCGTGAAGACCAATCTCGAGGGCGGCGGCTCGCCTTCAGCCATTCCCGAACTGGGCCCCGTACTTACAGCGCGCGGGGGGGTGCAGTTCAGCAACTACCTGCCTCTCGAGGGCGAAGATGCCACCATTGCAGCCCGGCTCGAGTTCAAGGAGCCGGCATTCCTGCCGGTGAACACGCCTGTCGAGGACGGTCAGATACTCAAGGTCGCCGGTCTCGATCTGCAGTTTTTCACGAAGTATGTCTCCGATGATTACTCGGTCACACTCTGGATCCCCGAGAGGCGGGCCGCATTCAACAATTTCTTTTGGCCCGGTACGCCCAACCTCTACTCGCTTCGCGGCGCAGTCTACCGGGATCCGACTATCTGGCGTGATGGACTCAAGGTCATCCGAGATCTCAAGCCCAGGTATCTTCTCAGCACTCATACGCGGTCTATCGTGGGAGAAGAGCCGGTTGCCGAGGCCCTGACCAGTTACATGGACCTGATTACTCTGACCTACGATCAGACCTTGCGCGGCATCCTTCGTGGCCTGGGCCCCGACGACCTGCGCTATTTCATCTACAAACCAAGGCATTTGGCCGAAAACATTTACAACGCCGAGGTGTATGGCGAAACGCCCTGGTATCCACCGGCAGTCTTCTATTACCAGATGGGATGGTTTGACCGGGACGTAACCAAGCTGTGGCAGCTGCCCCCGAAGGATGAGGCAGCGCGCCTGGTCAGCCTGATGGGCGGGCAGGACAAAGTGGTGGCAGCAGCAAATAAGGCGCTGGAGAAAAAGGAGTATGCCTGGGCGGCACAGTTGGTGAACTATGTCTATACACTTGATA
>MAXP01000132.1 GCA_001751085.1 Desulfobacterales bacterium C00003060
CTGGGCCAGGGGATTGCGGAGTTAAGGTACACATCATTTTAGCGTAACTTCACATGGTTATCATGACCACTCGTAGCTTCTCAATAAGTTGGGGTAGATTGCATTTTGCGACTATTCACTGGATTCCGGTGCCTGCCCTAGACTCTGATCCAGGGTTCGCAGGAATGACGGGCAGTTACATCCAAACGTCATTCCGGCGAAGCTTGTCCTGGACCCGATCCGGGAGCAGGAATCCAGACATTTTACCCGGACTTTTTGACAAGTTACATAAAAATCGGCCAAAGATAGCCTGAAGATGAGATGCGTGAGCTGGGGAAGTTATTTCGGCCCCATCCCTAAGAGGGTACGTTGAGATTTCAGGAAAGTTGTATACCATCTTTCAGTTGTAATACCAACGGCTGTACCAAGCATATTGTCGAATATGTCAACAAGCGAGGAGTGTCTCGTCAGAGAGAAATACTGCAATGATTCGATACTAAACGAAAACAGTGTGCCTATGATCAATACAAATGCTGAGGCCTTCAGCGATGATCCATACCGTCTTCTCAGTGCGGCATGAAGAAGAAACCCTAATGGAACAAAGGCCACAATATTCAGAATGAGATCTTGGAAAAGATGCGAGTCTTGGAAAAGTGACCGATAGGGAAAACCGAGATAGGGCTTTTCATAAGTTTGAATCACGCCAGGAATATAAAGATCCATAGGGGTGTGGCTTCCGCTGCTATCAGCGACCTTATCGCCTTTTGCTTCCTCGAACAGATAACGGGCCACAAGTCCATCCGGAATACCATGTGCCTCCGGATCGATACTCGATTTCAACAAACATCCGGCAAGATAATTCTGACGAATCTCCTGTTCGCCTAACACGCGGTTGTAGATTGCCACATAAAAGATTTTTCCCAGCCACGGTCGGTCACCAGTAGCTTCGTTGCCAAGAACAAGATAATATGATGGGTCCCAGTTAGTGAATGTGCCGCCGGGAATCTCTTCCCGGGCCTGACTCTCCCCGTTCGTATATACACTCTGCACAGAAAAATCGTACGTTACCACAATGTGCTGCGGATCTGCAGACCTGAATACATGATCAACTATCAGGCACGGTTTTGTTCCATTAGGATCAGTTCCAGTGGTGCGTAACCTCATGACCAGGTTCTTTTGAGCCTGCCCAAGGGTAAAATTTCGCAGGCTCGTATTTAGAGAATACGAAACGATCCTTGCAGGACCTGACTGTATCTCGTTCTGGGCAGCAACCCACACCTCCAAGGAAAAACCAGTGCCTGTAAGCAGACGATCGCACAGGCTTCTTGTCGATGAAACCGACAAAATCTGTCCTTTTCGTGAGAACTCAACACCGTTTGAAGTTCCAATCCAATGAACATGGTTTTTTGCTTTGAAAAAAGTGAAATCAAAAGGCCACAACAGCAATACAAATAACAAGAGCATGTATAAGACTATACCCTTGTTATATAAACCAGTTAGGGGATCTTTTCCGATTAGGCTATAAACGAACACCCTCTCTTCACGAGAGAGTTTACTCAGGATTTTGTCTAAGTCAAAAGTCCTACCGTTTGAATGCGGGGCTTGAGGTTCGTGTCGATTATCAGAAAGCCTTAAAACCATAAAATCCAAGTAGTAATCTGCTCACTATTGGCCTGGGATCGGAAGGAATTACCACATTGATCTGAGAGGATACTGGGAAATCAGCTCGTCAGGTGTCAATATGATCAATCCGGAGACAATGGCCTGACATATCAGAATGCGATCAAAGGGATCTTTGTGAAAATCAGGCAGTTTCGCTAAATACAATGTTGCCTCCTCATCCAACGGAAGACTGTCTATGTCATGCTGTTTCCGTTTGGCTGGGATATATTTTTCCGGTGGTTTCGGAAGTGATAATTTACCTCGCATATACTTGACGGCGATTTCCCAGGTGGATGCAACACTGAGGTAAACTTCATTTGCAGGATCAACAAATAATCTCGTGGCCTGCAGTGATAGTCTGGGGTCATCAGTAATAATCCAGAGAAATGTACAGGTATCCAAAAGTATTTTCATGTATTACCCCCATTAAAGGCAGCCAGTATATCTTCCGGCAGTGGTTCAAAAAATTCAGGAGTGACTTCAAATTCGCCACTGGCTAACCCTATGGGGCGTTTATGTTTCCTTTCCGGACTAATCGGCCTGATTTCTGCAATCGGTATATTTCTTTTGCATAAGATAATAATCTCACCTTTTGTCAACTTTTCAAGATATCGGGAGAGATGTGTCTTTGCTTCATGTATATTTAGTCTTATCATAAGTTCACTTATAGATTAGATACTGAACCATGTCAATCCTTTTTTGGTAACAGTTCACGGGTTCAAAGGTAACCCTGAACTCGAACCAGAAGTTGTGACAGCACGAAAATTATGTTGAGTTAGGCAAGTATGAAAACGAGACAAACAAGAAATAATGGGAAATTTGATCACATCAGGCAGGTCTACTCGACATAACACCAAGATTCCTACGATTCTGCACTTTCCACATGAAAATCACAGACCAAGGGGGCATGATCGGATAATTTGACCCGGGGAATCCGAAAACCGGCTATGCGGATTTGGGGGCTGTGAAGAATGTAATCGAGCTGTCGACGCGGAGACCGGCTGGGGTGGGAAGGCTGCTGGATGCCGTTGGCGCTTCTTAACCCTGTGGCTGCCAGAAATAGTTCCAGTTCGCGATCACCCCAAAAAACGTTGAAATCCCCGGCAACAATGACGGGTTTGTTCACATTCTTGACCATCGTGTGAAGATCTTGAAGCTGGTACTGCCGATGGCGGAACTTAATTGACAGGTGTACCAGAAAAATAGAGAAGTCCTCCAGCTCCACCTCAATCACGAGTCGCTTGACGCCTTCACGAAAATAATGAAATCTCTCAGATTTTATTTTGAGGTTGGTCAGAATCGCGTTGCCCTGTTTGTTAACTACCGGCACTTTCTGGGCCATTGACGTTGCGGAGTATTTTGACTGATAGACATGATGGTGTTCCATTACCCGGGCTATGGCTTCCGCCTGGTTACTTTTTTCCGAACGAAAGGACCCGCTGTCCACCTCGATCAATCCGACAATATCCGGATTCACCGATTCTATGAACTCGACTATCTTTTTCAGATTTCCGTTGGTATTCTTAAAATAACCGCTATACGGCACCGGAAGGTGGAAATGTCTCCCAATTCCTGCTGCATATCGAATGTTGTACAAAAGTAATCGCATGCCATTTAACCCGTTATTCGCAAAAAGCGTACCAACGTTGAGCAATGCCGAGAATTATTTCTCGAAAGCTTAAGCACTTTCCATCCAGAAATGGCCCTTTTCCGGAATCTCGGCGTCAATCCGCGGGGTCGCTTGTGCCTGCCCTGTTGAACCGCAAAAGCGAGGGCAGTCCCCGAAGTTTGCTGCGGGAAACTTCAATTGAAAACTTACGTTAATGCACATGATTTGAAAATTCATTTCTGGATGGGCAGTGAGTAAATCCATAATAATGCTCTTTGGACGAATGTAAAGCGGAATCATCATGGAATTTCTCTTCCACAAACTTGGCTACCTTGCCATTTTGTCGGAACGATTCTTGAGGGCGGAACACTTCTATCTATGGGAGGTTTCGCAGCCCACCAAGGGTATTGAGACACCGCCCGAACTTTTTGAGGAGTTACCCAGGTTTGATATAACCTCGTAATTTAATTGTTATTAGTTGAATAGACGGTCTGTTTTGACTATTCAACTGAACCAGTGCCGGGCATCCGATTCCCGGCAAGTTTTGAGATCCTGGTCCTTACGGAATGAACTACCCCGCCGCAAGCGGCGGGGTATCAAAATGAGTGTGTTATCTTTTCTATCGCAGCAAGCTGCGGGGAATTAAACCCTACGGATTTCGCATTTAGGAGGTTATGACATGTGATCCCCTCGTCCTTCAAATGACTAAAATAATCCGCGTAATCTGTGGATTAACTTTTACCCCAAAGGATGATACTTGTCTGCCGGCTTTCCGACCTGCCCGCTATCGCGAGCTCAGGCGAGGCGGGCGGGATTGCTCAAAAAGCGATTTCCTATCACCTCACCTTATTTTTTCTTTATTACTATCTCAACCCTTCTGTTCCTCTGCCGTCCCTCTGGATTGTCAGACCCGTCTGAATTGGCATTTGGTGCCATTGGCCTCATTTCGCCATAGCCAATTGCTTCCATGGTGTCCACGCTGATTCCTGCGTTTTCTGAAAGCCACTTTTTCACTGATTCAGCTCTTTTTTCTGAAAGCCGCTGATTATAGGCCTCCGATCCTTTTGAATCAGTATGACCTGCTATGATGACCTGCGGGCTTTTGTACGCGTTAACTATGTCCCCAACCTTCTTTAGCATGGCCTCGGCATCAGAACGAATATCCCATTTGTCAAAATCAAACAGAACATCGCCGGAAAGTTCGATCTGAATTTCCGCCTCTGTTTCTTTCGCTCCAAGGTCCTTGATTGCTGTCTCGACTGCCGCACTCTGCGTTTCTATTTCTTTGATAACGCCAATAATACTCACCATAGAATAATCGATCTTCTTTGACCCTCTTTCTGGTCCAAGGGCTTGCAAGGCCTCAATAGCCTTCTGGTGAGCTTCGGGAGGAATAAGAACCTCTTCCTCCTGGGCCGCACAAAGAAAAGGCAAGAAAAAACACACCCATGCCAACAGAATTAAAGATTTTTTCCGGGTATCCATAATCATTCCTTACTTTTTCAATGGGATTTCTTCAAACGGGAAGATTCCCGCAAGAGAAATCGTAATGGTTCCAGGCCTGTCAGTTGGCTCGGGGAATTTTATCCACAGGCCCCTGGCTTTCCCTGCCTGAACACCAAACCAGA
>MAXP01000133.1 GCA_001751085.1 Desulfobacterales bacterium C00003060
CCAATGACAACGGGGTCGTGACCGACACAAAGGCGGGCCTTGAGTGGTTCGTGGGCCCGGACAGGGACACAACTTGGTATGAGGCAAAATCTTGGGCGGAAAGCCTTTCCGTTGACGACGGTGGGTGGCGGCTCCCCACAAGAGAGGAACTGAAAAGCCTTTATAAACAAGGGGCTGGAACGCGCAATATGAGCCCTTTGCTCAAAACCACGGGTGAGTTCGTGTGGTCTGGCGAGTTGATTGGTTCGTCGTACGCATGGGGCTTCTGCTTCGGTATTGGCCGCGAGTACTGGCCCCTTTGTTCTTTCTCCGACACAGCCCGCGGCTTTGCAGTACGTTACCCAAGATAATTATTTGATCCCTTCCATTGTCGAAGATCCGCTTCCCTGCCGGAGTTACGCCTCCGGCAGGATTCACTTCGTGCCGGATTGGTGGCTGGTTAGACGCTTGGCTCTTTTTCTTAGTCTTCGATCTGTTCCTCTTCCAGTGTCTTGCATACTGCCCTTGTCAGAGTGCCGGCCTTGCCTTCAATATTAAAGTAATCCTTCAAATAGTCGGGGACGTTGTTTTCATCACCTGCATAAGCAGTATCTGTATAGGAATTGTCCAAAGCCAAAAACATGGCTATTCTATTATAAATCTTAAAAGATTCTTCATAATTACTCGCATTTTCATAACCGCAAAGGTCAAGGGCAAAAAACATGTACCCTATACGCCTGCCACTGTGGCAATAACTGATTATTGTATCCCCTTTCGTTAAGCCATTCCCACTAAGGAGTTCCTCCAATGCATGTCATTCTTTCAGCTAAAGACCAAATTCTTTTCAATAACAGTTCCATCAGCAATGGCAGCCTGGCTGTCAGTGCGATTGGCAATCATGACCTTGCCCTTGATGACTACTCCTTTCCCAAATAGAACATCTCCCTGAACATCAAGGGACACACAGTCAACCAAAGACGGAGCCCCGTGGGGAAACCGCGCCTTAAGGTGGTCAATTCTCTTGTAGTGCCTGGTGTCAAGTTTTAGGACCAGTGCGCCCAGCTTTCTTTTGGGATTTTGGATCAGAAAGTAGTCATCTGTCAGCACATAACAGTCGGACCAAAGAGCAAGAAGGTCCTGGCATTTCTTTACCGGCGCAAATCGTTTTCTTGGCACGCGAACAGCCGTTGCCCCTTCAAATACGGAAATAGCCGATCCCATTGCAGTTTCGACCTGATACACTTGAGGAGTTGTCTCATCTTTGGGGTCAACCGTCTTGGGGTTTATGATCATGGGCAGATTGATCACATTGTGATGGGCCTCAAGCAGCTCTTCCAATGCCAATAGGTTCACCCAAATCGTGTTGGTATTGAAATACTTGTAAAGGAAAATGTCCTGGAATTCCTCCATCTCACTTTCGGGGCATTGGGCGATTTCCCGGAGTGTTAATCGACCATTTTTGAGGCGCGCCAGATGGCCTCCCTTGCTGTCAGCCTTGCTTCGATCCGCCACCTCCATCATGAATGGAAAATTGTTTTGAGCAAAATAGTCAAGGATAGTCTCGTCCACCACTGCAGCCAGGTTATCCGAGTTTGAGATGAACGCATAACGGATACCCGCACCAAGAAGCTGCTTGAGCATCCCGGAGCTCACCAACGCTGTGTAAATGTCACCGTGGCCGGGCGGATTCCACTCCAGGTCAGGGTCAGTGGGCCAGACGGCAGGGGTCAGCCCATCCTGAAACACCTTTGGAAACTTGTGCTGCAAAAAAGACAGCGGGATCTCTGTTGCAAGTTCTCTATAGGAGGAAAGGGCCGCCCTCGTGTCAGCCTCTGTATTGAAACTATTCATGAACACAACAGGGAGGTTGCCCCCGAACTTGCGCCTGTGGGCGAGGGTTTGCCTGGCAATAATATCCAGAAAGGTAAGATTGTTCTTGACCTTGAGGAGCGTCTTGGCCCGGGACAGGCCCATGCTGGTCCCAAGGCCACCGTTCAGCTTGATAACGACCAGTTTTTCCATGGCCGATCGTCCTGCTTTTTTGAGCCACGCAATTTTTTCCATGTCAGCGATTTCATCCCGCTGGACCGGATCAATATCCGCCTTTGTGAGCAAGCCGGTTTCACCTCGCACCAACAGGGTATAGTATTCCCTGAAGGTATCAATAACCATTGTGGAAAGGCCATTTTTCTCCATCTTTTCAGCAAATGGCTGAAATCCCTTGTTTATTCTTGTTTCCAATGGCTTGTCCTCCTTCATGTAATTATAGAAGAATGACTCAAGTGGCTAAGGATTTCACTGCTTTAACGCTCGAACGGGATAACCGGACATCTACTGTTTAACAGTGTCATCAGGAGGCTGAATATAGTATTTCGGCCTGCCCTGGCGCTCGCTTCATATATGCAACCACAGAGCCTATTGGCCAGGTCTGGGCCAGGGATTTCGGAGTTAAGCTGCACATCAGTTTAGCATAATTTCACATGGTTATCAGCACCATTCATCCAGCAAATTTGCAAATATTTTTCTGAAAAGCTATAGCTGGCCAACGGGCCAAACCGGCTAACGGGCCAACATCTCAGGGAGCAGCGGTTATCCACTGCCCACCTATGATCTGGGTCATGATCGGTCCCAAGGCGAATATGTATATGATGACTGCTATGATAATGGATAGGAACGCCTGGGAGGCTCTGATGGAAAAGACACGATTAAGACCCACGGCAATCAGATAGAAGTGATAGAACTGAACAACAAGCCCCACCATTGGAATCCAGGAAAGCAGGGCAGTAGCTGACGCATAGGCATTTACCCTGAAGGCCATCTCATAAGTCCCTGATGCCTTGAACAGCCTTGTGATGATGAAAAAGAGGATGCCTGCCATGAAAAAGGGCATCAGGATCTCGTTGACTGCATGAAAGGCTACGATGGTTGGATCCCTAAACAGGCTGACAACTAAGGTATGGATAAGAGCACAGCAGATCAGGAAGATGAAAGGATTTCGCAGCCCTCCTTGGGTTGTCATTCGCTCATAAAAGAACCCGGGAACCAGAAAAACACCCTTTACCGTGCGAAGAAAACTGCCAATAAAATCGCTTGGTTCAAAATCAGTTGGCGCATCCTGCTCTGGTGGTATCATATGATCTGCTCCTTATACCAGTTCAAAATCCGTGATGTAAGGGTTGTGTCTTTTTTCCTGTGCTACGGTGGAATTGGGGCTCCCACCATAGGCGTGACCTGGCCAGATAATCGTCTCATCAGGAAGAGAAAGGACTTTTTCTCGAATAGACCTGAGCAGGGTTTCCAGAGATCCCCCCGGCAGATCAGTTCTACCGACCGCACCCACAAAAAGTGTGTCTCCAGTGAAAAGGTTGTCTTCCACATGAAGGCAGATGCCGCCCGGGCTATGGCCAGGGGTGTGGAGCACGGCCAGTTCTTTGTGGCCAAAAGAGATGGTATCCCCGTCATCCAGGAGGACATCTGCCGGAGGAGACGGAGTAAAGCCCATCTGAATGGCCATTTGCTCCCCCTGAGGCGTGTTGAAGAACCGATCGTCCAGGCAGTGCATATATATCTTTGCCCCGGTCTGCTCCGCGATCCCGCGGTTTCCGCAGGTATGGTCAGGGTGGCCGTGTGTGTTTACTATGGACTCTATGGTAAGACCCAGGGCCCGGGCAGTATCAAGGATGCGCTCTTCTTCCCCTGGCGGATCGATCAACAGCCCCTTGTGCGTGTCCTCACATCCCAGGATATAGCAAAACACATCCATTGGACCGATCTTCATCTGCTCAATAATCATCCTGCTATACCTCCTCAACCGGCACGATCCAGCCAAAGGGATCATCGGCTCGGCCATATTGGATATCCGTTATCGCCTTGTAAAACCTTTGGGCCATGGGACCAACCCTGCCGTCTCCGATGGTCAGGACCTTATCCTTCCAGGCCAGGTGGCTCACAGGGGAGACGACCGCAGCCGTACCAGCCCCAAAGATCTCTTGAAGAGAGCCATCCTCATGGGCTGCCATTAGTTCGTCGATGGTGATAGGACGTTCGGCTGCCGGGATGTTCCATTCCCTGGCAAGGGTGAGGATCGAATCGCGTGTAATACCGGCCAGTATGCTCCCCCCCAGGGGTGGTGTAACAAGCCCTCCATTGATAACAAACATAATATTCATGGTGCCCACCTCTTCGATGTGGCGCTGCTCAATGCCGTCAAGCCAGAGCACCTGGGTGTAGCCCGCCTTCCGCGCCACCTGGGCTGCATACAGGCTGGCTGCGTAGTTGGCTGCCGTCTTGGCTTCGCCCAGGCCGCCGCGCACAGTCCGGACGTGCTCGTCCGAAACCCATATGCTCACGGGATTAAACCCCTCCGAAAAATAAGCGCCAACCGGCGACAACATAATGAACAGACGATAGGTGTGTGAGGGACGCACACCAAGGTAATGGTCCATGGCGACAATCGCAGGGCGGATATATAAAGAGGTCTCAGGAGCCCTCGGGACCCATTCTTTATCAACAGCGACGAGTTTTTTCAGGGCGTGAAGCACAAACGCCTCGTCAATCTCCGGGATGCACACAAACCCTGCCGACCGATTCAACCTGGCCATATTGCGCTCCGGGCGGAACAACTGGATCTTTTCGTCGCTGGTCCGGTATGCCTTCAGCCCCTCAAAGATGGTCTGGCCATAATGGAGCACCATAGTTGACGGATCCATCATGATCGGAGCATAGGGTTCTATGCGGGCATCATACCAGCCCTTGTCCGGGCTGTAGTCCATGTTGAACATGTGATCGGTGAACATCTGCCCAAATCCCAATGTTGAATCATCCGGAAGCTCCTTAGGCATTTTGGTCTTGATAATCTTGAGGTCCATCTCAGCATTCCTTTCTCCATAGTGAAAGACCTGTCGTGTCGTCGTATTCCCTCTCCAGGGGCTTGCCCAAAAGCTCCTGGATATAAATCTCCCCTGCATAGACCTCGGTTTCTGAAAAGATGTGCCCGCCTATGGTCCGTCCCTCTATATCGGCAAGCACGGCATGGGCATGCACACTTACCTTGCCGTCCTTGAGTGAGATGTTGCCGGTGCAATGGACGATCTCAAGGGACTCCTCTTTTTTTGCGGTGACGTATACCTGCTGCTTCTGGTCATAGGAACCCATCGTGACCGACGTAACAGATCCTATTACAGAGAATACTCCGGTCTTAATCGAGTTCTGCACACAGAAATCCTCTATGGTCTTAACCAGATCCTTGCCGTGCGGCAGCCTTCCTAAGATGCAGCGGCCTGTTTTAAAGGCTGACTGACTAATTCCCTCCATACAAATACCATTTCCGTAACCGTTCACCCAAGAGACGCAGAGAACGCAGAGATTTAACGA
>MAXP01000134.1:0-3684 GCA_001751085.1 Desulfobacterales bacterium C00003060
CCTGGATCAGAGTCCAGGGCAGGCACCGGAATCCAGTGACTGTTACCCAAACTTATTGAGAAGTTACAAACTGATGAAAAATATTCGGTCGTGCAATACTTGTCAAGCGTTATTTGCATGCAGAACATAACTCCGCCTAAAACATGTTATCATTCCATTGCTCCAATCATGATTTGCCATTATACCTCGGAAGGTTATAAATGGCGGTTTTCTCGGTGAGTCATGAGCATCAAGAGCAAGGCGCGAAGGCGCGGAATAGCGGGCTATTGCAAGCCTGAGCAACGCGGCTATTGATGTTCATGGCCGGCAAAAAAGTGTCATTTGCTGCCTTTCGAGGTATATCTTCATGTCTGAAACCGCCCGTATGACAAAGGCCGCCGGCATCGTTGGAACAGCCACTTTGTTGAGCCGCATCCTGGGATTTGTACGCGACGTAATCGTCGCCTGGTTCTTCGGGGCAGGCATGTCGGCTGATGCCTTTTTTGTGGCATTCAGGATTCCGAACCTCCTCCGCAGGCTCTTTGCAGAGGGTTCCCTTACAATCTCGTTTATCCCGGTCTTTACCGAATATCTTTCAAGGAACGGCAGGGAAGAGGCATTCAGGTTGGCCCGATGTGCTTGCTGGCTCCTTTCCATCGTGCTGACTGTAGTCGCTGTGGCTGGAATTCTGCTCTCTCCACTCATCATACACATAATTGCCCCCGGATTTCTCTCATCTCCAGAAAAATTTGATTTGACAGTCATCCTTACCCGGATCATGTTCCCCTACATATTCTTTATCGGCCTTGTTGCCCTATGCATGGGGATTTTGAATGCCCTTGGACATTTTGCAGCACCCGCATTAGCGCCGGTGATGCTTAATCTTGCTATGATCAGCGCTGTAATCCTTTTTTCGCCCCACCTCGAAAAACCAGCACTTGGCCTTGCAATAGGTGTTATCATAGGTGGAATCCTGCAGTTGGGCCTTCAAGTCCCTTTCTTGATCCGCAGGGGCTTTCGTCTTACCATTCGCGGTCCACTTTATCATCCAGCCATCAAGCGGATTGCACTCTTGATGACACCTGCCGTGTTTGGGGCTGCGGTCTACCAGATCAACGTTTTTATTGGGACCATTCTTGCGTCCCTACTTCCTGAGGGCAGCATCTCCTACCTGTATTACGCTGACAGGCTGGTCCAATTCCCCCTCGGCGTATTTGGTATTGCCATGGCAACAGCCCTCTTGCCAAGTCTGTCGCGGCTGGCAGCCAAAAACGATTTGGAAGGCTTGCGAATCTCCTTTGCATACGCGCTTAAATTGGTCTTCTTTATCACAATACCTGCAATGACAGGTTTGATTGTGCTGAAAGAGCCGATTGTGCGGCTGCTATTTCAGAGAGGCGCCTTTGATGTAGCGACAACCCGACTGACCGCTGAAGCCCTTTTTTATTATGCGCTTGGACTCTGGGCCTTTTCTGGAGTACGCATCGTGGTCTCGACCTTTTACGCCCTTCAGGACACGAAGACACCGGTAAAGATGGCAGTGATCTCACTTCTGGTGAACGTTCTCTTGAGTATCTCTCTTATGGGGCCAATGCAACACGGTGGATTGGCCCTTGCAACCTCTCTGGCTGCCATGACAAATTTGATACTCCTGGTCCTGGCCCTGAAAAAGCGTCTCGGCCGGATTGGCGCTCAGGATATAATTGGATCTGTGTTAAAATCAACCGCGGCTGCCGCTGTGATGGGAAGCGTCATCGGTGCCTTAGCCTTGTGGGGAGTCCCAAAATGTGCTGGAAGCACGTGGCAGCTCGTGGTATGGATATTCGGGAGTATTGTGGCGGGGTCGCTCCTTTATGGTGTGTGCGCTTTTCTTTTCAGAAGCCGGGAATTGGCAGCTATGATCGATATTGTAAGAAGCAATCCCAATCCTCGCAAAAAGCGCAAATAAAACAGTCGAGCCATATGACCACCATACGAATACGAACAATAATCATTGCGATAGGTATCTTGCTGCTTTTCTCCTTTCTTTTTGTCATTGGCTTGGGTGACCAGGGAGCACTTGATCTCTATCGACTCCGTCTCAAGAAAGATAGCTTGAACAGATCAACCCTTGAGCAAGAAAAGAAAAATCGGGATCTTTACCACGTCATCCAACGGTTAAAACATGATCCCGAATTTGTAGAACATATCGCACGGCGGGAACTTGGAATGGTTGGAAAGGACGAGGTTGTTTATCAATTCACGGGAGAAAAACAACGAAAGACCCTTGATGACGATGACTGATGACAAACTTGAAGGTGTTCCCACGGCCGGAAGCAGGAACGAACCAGCAGGTCCGACACCTACGGTAACACTGGCAAAGGTTTATGAAAAACAAGGTTTTCTTGACAAGGCGGCTTCAGTATACAAAGAACTCATTATCGCGGAACCGGACCGGGCAGAGTTGAAGGATGCGCTGGAAGCTATTGAGAAAAGGTTGGCAGGTTCAACGCCTCAGCCTGAGAAATCAAAGACAAAAACTACGTTGGACCACCTGTTAGGGTGGCGAAACGCGATTCGCGAGAGGAAGAAAATGCTGGATCAAAAAAACGAAAAAAGCCGAAGGATCCTGGTCATACACGGCCCAAACCTGGGTATGCTTGGGCGTCGGGAGCCCTCAATGTACGGATCATCGACTATAGAAGAGATAGACGCAGAGATCAAGAAAGCGGCACATGAGTGCGGTATGAGAGCTGACACATTTCAATCAAACCACGAAGGAATCCTTATCGAAAAGATCTATGAGGCTTTAAACGGTTATGATGCACTTATCATCAATCCTGCAGCTTACACACACACCAGTATCGCCATCAGGGATGCCCTCTTGATGTTGGACATTCCGATCATAGAGGTACACCTCTCCAATATTCATCGACGAGAATCCTTCAGGCATAAGTCCATGATCGCAGATGTGGCAACAGCTCAAGTCGTTGGTTTTGGGAAGGACGGCTATACCATGGCTGTGCGAGCTGTAGCAAATCTGAAAAAAAAGGAGGTTCTATAATTAGCTATGCATGACACATCAGATTTCAGAAAAGGCCTAAAGATAGAGATGGAGGGAAAACCTTATGAGATAATCGATTTTTTGCACGTAAAGCCTGGCAAAGGCGGCGCATTTGTTCGGACCAAGCTCAGAAACATGCTCAACGGTCGCGTGACCGACCAGACCTTTCGCTCAGGAGGGAAAGTCGACAGCCCTGATATTCAGGAAAGACAAATGCAGTATCTGTACAAAGAAGGCGCTGACTATTGCATGATGGACAACGAAACCTACGAGCAGATCTATATCAATGAGGAGCAAATCGGCGAAAAAAGGTTGTTCCTGGCTGAAAATGACACCGTGAACGTAGTCTTTTTCAATAGTAACCCGATTGGAGTTGAGATCCCTATCTTTGCCGAACTCAGTGTCGCAGATACCGGGCCAGGCGTCAAAGGTGATACAGCCAGCAAGACAACAAAACCTGCAACCCTTGAGACAGGTGCAGTGGTGCCTGTGCCAATCTTTATAAACGTAGGGGACAGGATCAAAGTGGACACCCGTACCGGCAGCTATGTCGAACGGGTAAAATGAGATATGGGGTTGTGGATTGTGGACACGAAGTTAAGGGTTCGCTCAGAAATAAATTTGCATTTTCAGGAGTTGAGGCACCCGCATGGCAAGGCGCG
>MAXP01000134.1:3700-5402 GCA_001751085.1 Desulfobacterales bacterium C00003060
GCAGCCACGCGGGATGGATCGGCTCATCAAAATGTGAAGTTATTTTTGAGCGAGCCCTAAGCCTGCGCTAATGTGGGGATGTCCTCAAACCGACAGGCGAAATGCGGAGTTCGGATCAGGAGTCGAGTCGAGGAATAGGCACTTTGAAAAACTCAATTCCTTCTTGTTTAAGTACCTCCTCTTCGGCTGCCGTAGTAGTCCCCCTGATACTACGCTTCTCAGTGACATCGTAGTGCATCTTTAACGCCTCAGGAGCAAAATTCGCTCCGACATCTTCACATTCTTTTTCCAGGAATTCCATTGCCTTCTCGACCATTGCCAGATCTTCAGGCTTGTCGCATTCATTTTCCGAGGAGGTCTGGCCGACCTTGATGGACAATTTCGAGAGAACCGGCACAACCGAGGTCTCATTGCACATGGGGCATGTTATCAGTTTATTCCTGGTCTGATCCTCGAAGGCCCTTCGGTCTTCGAACCATCCCTCGAAGGTGTGGCCATTGGCACATTGCAAGTCGTATACAATCATATGGCGTCTCTATATCGTAATTCCTCTCAAAATATTCGGTTACCCCGTTCGCCCGTTGTCCAGTTCACCGGTTGGACAAATAAAACCCTTGGTAGCAAACAACCTCAAAGCTCAAGGAAGCAACAGGATCTCCTTGAGCATTGAGCTTGCACAACTCACAACTCATTTCAAAAGACCAACCGGCCAACGGACCAACCGGCCAACGGGTTATACCTCAAGACGATATTCACCTTCACTCCGCAATCCCTGGCCCAGACCTGGCCAACAGGCTCTGTGGTTGCATATATGAAGCGAGCGCCAGGGCAGGCCGAAACCCGAAATATCATATATCATGCCATTCAATTGATCTCAAAAGAAATTATTGACAGAAACGAAAAACTTCAATATTGTATCATAATGGTTTAATTGGTCAACTATTTGTTTATATTGGATAAAATCTACGCCATGAAATCTTGTATCCTGTTTTGCCTCTGTTTTATTCTGTTGGTGACGCCTGCTTACTCGAAAACCATGTATATTACAGAGGACCTACATGTAATGGTTCGCACCAAACCTGGAAAAAGAGACAGAATCATTGCCATGCCCGAATCCGGGACTCAGGTTGAGGTCCTGAAAAAATCAAAAAATGGCTGGTCCAGGGTACGGCTTGCCAATAAGAAAGAGGGGTGGATGTTGACGCGCTACCTGACCCCTGGGCCTCCCAGCAAGATGGTCGTCGCCAAGCTAAGCACCGAGTACGAGGTCTTGAAGCAGCGGGTGACAAGCCTTATTGAAGAGAATACTCTCCTCAAAGCAGAACAGAACGATCTCCGGGAAGCCCTGGCTGAGCAGACAAGGGGTGCGGGGGCCCTGAGAAAAAGCTATCAAGAGCTTGAAAGCTCATCTTCAGATGTTTTGTCCCTGAAGGCTTCCCATAAGAAGGCTTCTGAGGATCTGGCAAAAAGAACCAAGCGGCTCGCTGAACTTGAAGAAAAAATCAAAGGCCTTGAAAAAAATCAAAATATACGATGGTTTATGGGTGGAGCTGCTGTCCTTCTCATTGGGCTACTCATTGGATTCATGGCTCGACGTTCCAAGCGAAGGTCATCGCTGCTGTGAGAAATTGGACCGCAAAAACGGCATCCTTCATTGACCAGTTTACACTTTTTTCGAAAAAGCGTGTATTATCGAATTGAA
>MAXP01000134.1:5441-5640 GCA_001751085.1 Desulfobacterales bacterium C00003060
GTTTTGCCCCACCACAGGCGGGCGGGCATAGATGGACAGAAATTCTAACACTCCATACTGCAATGCTCCACAAATGCGGCGCAAGTCATTTCAAGAGGATGCATCCCTCAATGCGTGGATGCACCATGCCAGGTTATTATATGGAATATGAAACTGATTTTCTCGTCATAGGAACCGGGATTGGCGGTCTGAGCTTTGC
>MAXP01000135.1 GCA_001751085.1 Desulfobacterales bacterium C00003060
TCAATAAGGGCTGGGCCTTGTCATTGCGAGCAAAGCAAGGCAATCTCTTTGGTGGCGCGGAGTTATACCTCGAAAGGCCACAAATGACACTTTTTCGCCGGCCATGAACATCAATAGCGGCGTTGCTCAGGCTTGCAATAGCCTGCTATTCCGCGCCTTCGCGCCTTGCTCTTGATGCTCATGACTCACCGAGAAAACCGCCATTTATGACCTTCCAAGGTATACCATAGATTATTGAAAACCTGCGCAGGATCAAGTGAACGACATAAAAAGACTCTACATTATCTTACCCATTGCCATACTCTTTCTGCTCCCATCCACGACTCATGCAAGCCAGATATCCTTTCTCGTGATCGATGCGGACACATGTGTTGTCAACAAGGCAATCAAAGAGCTTGGACTCCCTGACAATATCAAAGTCAAATTTTTTACTTATCACGATATTACTAAGGACAATTCTGCAAGAAAATTCATTGATGCTTCCAAGGTTATTATCTGTGATGTAATGCAGAGTGAACTGGGCAGCTATCTGATAGAAAATGTGGATATCAGAAAGAAGAGCGTATACGCCTTGAGAGGTTCCAGGGATGATGAGACTCTCAGGAGGGAAGGCTTTGTCTTTGATCCTGATATTCAGGAATACTTCAGTCACCTGTCTTTAGGAAATATCCAAAACCTCGTCTACCGGGTGGCCCATAACGAGTTTGACCCATCCATCGCTTACAAGGAGGTCGAGAGGCTGCCGAGTCCGGGCATATACCATACTGAGGCAGATGCTGTTTTCACGGACTTTGAGGAATACCTTGGTTGGTACAGAAATCGAAAGGAGTACATCAAAGACGCCCCCTGGATAGGCATGATGCTCTTTTCATCTTCCTTAACAAAGGGACAAATGGAGAGCGTGGATTACCTCATAAGAAGATTTGAGGATGAAGGATTCAACGTAGCTGCCGCCTTTGGCCGCGGTCTCGACGTCTTGACATCACTGTTTGTGGACAAGAATCAACGGGCAAGAATCGATCTGGTTCTGGCCTTTTCCCTCAAATTCTATTCAGCCTTAAACGACGAGGTTCGGTCCGCTCTCATCAATCTAAACGTCCCGATCTTTAACGCAATTAACCTTTACTCGAATACGATCGATGAATGGCGTGGTGATCCGATCGGAGTCCCACCTATGGACGTGGTCTGGACCGTTGCTAACCCGGAAATATCAGGCCTGATCGAACCATCTCTACTCACCGGCAAGGTAAAACAATTGGACGTAGAGACCGGCAAGGTTTTGTTTGTACATAAACCGATCAAAGAAAACATCGAGATGCTCATCCCCAGGCTGAAAATGTGGATTCAACTGAAGAAAAAGAAAAACAAGAACAAAAGGGTGGCCATCCTTTACTATAATCACGGCCAGGGGAAGCAGAATGTGGGGGCCAGTTATCTTAATGTCTTCAGGAGTCTTGAGCTTATCCTACAGCGCATGCGAAAAGACGGGTATCAGGTCGCTATCGACAAAAACATAGACGAAGACGCAATCAAGGATCTGGTCCTGAAATACGGCAGGAATATCGGCAGTTGGGCTCCAGGGGAACTCGATAAGATTCTGACAGGGAAAAGGGTTGTTCGGCTGCCGGTAAAGACCTATCAGAAGTGGTTTGCCGGGCTCCCCGAAGAGTTCAGGGATAATGTCATTAAGCAATGGGGAAAAGTGGAAGAGTCAACCATCATGATCAAGAACGAAGAATTCATCATTCCGGCAGTTATTTTTGGAAATGTCCTTATCATGCCGGAGCCTGCCCGCGGCTGGGGAGACGATCCCATGAAGCTCTATCATGATCCGACCCTTTATCCACATCACCAGTACATTGCCGCCTATTTGTGGCTCAAACACGCATTTGATGCCGATGCCATGATCCACCTGGGAACCCATGCAACCCATGAGTGGCTCCCCGGGAAACAGGCAGGACTTTCGCCCTCCTGCCCCCCCGAAGTCCTCATCACCGACATACCTAACATCTATCCTTACATCGTAGACGATGTGGGGGAAGGCATCCAGGCCAAGCGTAGAGGCAGGGGCGTAGTCATTGACCACCTCATCCCAGCGGTCAAGGAAGCGGGGCTCTATCATGAATACAGCCTGCTGTACGACATGATAAGCAGCTACAACAGGGCTCTTTCTCTCGGAAGCCGGACAGCCGCCGGTAAGCTTAGAAAAATAGAAGATCTTGTCACAAAGATGGGGCTCCTCAACGATCTTGGCGTCACAGAGTTTAGCGAGGGTGTGCTCGAAGAAATCGAGCATTACCTGCTGGAGATCAGGGAGAACTTCATGCCGTATGGTCTGCACACATTTGGCATGTCACCTGAAGGTGAGGCATTACAGGACACGATCAAGGCCATTTCCAGGCGCAACAGCCTGGCGAGTGAAGAAGAAGTAAATACAGGCCTTGTCAATTCCGGGCCAAGGGAGATTGATCATTTGATCAAGGCCCTTGATGGGGGTTACATACCGCCAGGGCAAGGCAATGACCCCATAAGAAACGTGGGGGCGATCCCCACAGGAAAAAACTTCTTTGGCTTCAATCCGGACAAGATTCCATCTCAAGCGGCATGGGAACTCGGCAAACACGCGGCCGAGGAAATCATTAATAAAAGCCTGAAGGAAAAAAAGCGATATCCCGAAAAAGTGGCTATTGTTCTTTGGGCTACCGAGACCATCCGAAACGAGGGGGTCAACGAAAGCACAATTCTCAATCTCATGGGCTTGAAGCCCACCTGGGACAAGGCCGGCCGGGTCACGGGCACAGAGGTGATCCCGGGTAGAAAGCTGGGTCGGCCCCGGATCGATATCCTGATAAACCCGTCGGGCCTTTACCGGGACCTTTTTCCCAATATGCTGCTCTTTCTTGACAAGGCGGTCCAGAAAGGAGTCATCCAAACAGATATAGAAAACCTTATCAGCAAACATAATGCAGAGATGAAGACACGCCTGATAGCATCCGGCATGGATGAACAAGAGGCGGACATCCTTTCCAGGATCAGGATATTTACGGAAAAACCCGGCTCGTATGGTACCGGGGTCTCGGAGATGACCGGCGCGTCCGGCTTCTGGGAATCAGATGACGAGATCGTAAAGGTGTATGAAAACCGGGTTGGTTTTGCCTTCGGACAGGGAAAATGGGGAGAAGAGGCAAAAGGGATATTCAAGGAAAACCTTAAAGGGGTGGACGTAGCAGTCCATTCCATATCTTCCAACGTCTATGGAACCATGGATAATGACGACATGTTTCAGTATTTAGGAGGACTTTCCCTGGCTGTCAAAAAAGAGAGTGGGCAGACTCCGGACACATTGATCACCATGCAGCGTATCCCGAATCGTATAGAGGTGGAAGATGTGGCCAGGACCATCGGCCGCGAGCTCCGAACCCGCTATCTTAATCCCAAATGGATCGAGGGGATGAAAAAAGAAAAATATGCGGGTGCACGGGAGATGTCGAACTTCGTGGAATACATGTGGGGCTGGCAGGTGACCGTGCCTTGTGCCGTTGACAAGGCCAAATGGCAGCAGACCTTTGATGTGTATGTGGAAGACAAATACGGTCTCGAAATGAAGGCTTTCTTCAACAGGGAAAACCCCTGGGCCTATCAGTCCATTGCCGCCCGCATGCTCGAATCGATCCGAAAAGGGTATTGGGAGGCCGATGACAAGATCAAGAAAAAACTTGCTGTTGAATACACTCTTAATGTTATTGATAAAGGCGTGGCATGTTGCGATCATACCTGCAACAATCCTGTGCTCAACCAGATGGTGGTAAACATCATCTCACTGCCAGGAGTCATGTCGCCTGAAATGGTCGAAAGGTTTAAACTGGCCATTGAGCAGGCTATGGGCAAGCGACTGGCCGAGCAGGTCAACGCACGAAAAGAATTGCAGAAAAAGCTGAATGAAGGGTTCACCAAAAAACTACAGTCATCCGATCAAAAGGCCCCCAAGGCCAGCACAGAAGATCATAAAGACACCTCAAAAGCAGGCATGGAATCACAGATAGTAGAGGGGTATAAGATGGAGGAGGTCAAGGCAAAGGATGATACGACAGACCTCCCCTCTTCCGGCGCCCAATGGCTCGCATCCCTGTTTGTTATTGTGATTCTGGGGCTGGTTGTCTTTGGAGCGATGAGTTCCAGAAGATCAACGGGCTAACCGCACAGCTCGCTATTTTGTGATTATACAAAAAAAACGAGTTACGGAGAATAACGTAACTCGTTGATTTTACTGGTAGGCGGTCCCGGATTTGAACCGGGGACTTCCACCGTGTGAGGATGGCACTCTCACCGCTGAGTTAACCGCCCCTACGTCTCATAAGCCACTTACTATAATTGTGTAGCGGTTGTAAAGGCCAAAATCAAGAATTATTCGCATACGTCTAAAACCATCGTGGCCTTGCCCCCTGGCACTGGTTCAGTTAAATTGGCAAAACAGATCGTCTATTCAACTAATGACAATTATAGGGACGGTTCCCTACGCTGTGATATAGATTTCAAGATAATGTTTTTGGGGTACAGTAAAGGCTCAGTAAGACCTAACTTTGTTGTTGGTAGTGGAAGGCTGAAAGCTCAAAGCAGCAGAATCATGGTTTTTCTTTGAGCCTTGAGCTTTCAGCTTGCTTGGAACCCGTAACCCGCTGTTTTTCGCTACGAGGCTATGTTGAACCCCAAAATCTTTTTCTTAAGGACTATACTTCAAAGGAGACGATTATGGATGAGCACTTAAAACAACATGGGACGTTTAGTTGGTGTGAACTAATGACAACAGATGTTGATGCTTCTAAAGAATTCTATACAAA
>MAXP01000136.1 GCA_001751085.1 Desulfobacterales bacterium C00003060
ACTGCAACGCTTCCGCATACAGCCATTACACTCGAAACCTCTAAATCAACGTCAGTTCCATAAACCTCCTGCCACCTGCGGACCAACATCATGGCGGTCTCGGGCTGAGCATACGATACCACTATGTCCGGAGATTTGTTTACACCTATGAATACAGCGCCGGTTTTTCCGTTGAGGCGTGGTGTATTGGTGATGAGCTTCCGCGCAATATCCGGTTTGATGCCTGTCATCTCGACCATTTTGCGTGCTATGTTATCATCCTCAGTAGTCGTCCAGCCAAGGCTTCGGCGTGCGCCGGGACAGCTCACGAGATGTCGGGTCAAGACTATTGGCCTGGTTATTGATTCCTTTATTGCCTCACACAGGCGCATCGGCCTCTTGGCCAAATTTTCCTTCGGTGAACTTTCACGGTCAAATACGATCCCGGTCCAGCGCCCGCCGATTCTTTCCTCAAGCAAATTTACCTCATCCATTGAATAATCTCCCTTTGGTGTCTAAATGGATTTTGTCCCTATTCCGTATTTCCTGAGCGGCATTGACGATATTCATGCTGCTTACGTACTTGTGACAAGCGACTAGGTTCCCCGTATCTGCCTACGCGGCATCTCGGACAGGTTGGCAGCCTTCCAGAGCCTTCCGCCACTCGCTGGACCTCCTGGAAGAAGAAACCGAGCCTCGGCCAGTTGACCGGTCAGGTACGCATCCAGCACCTCGTCTACGATGCCGCTCACAAAGGATATTATTTCAATTCCATATCCTGCCACCGCTGTGGCCAAGGGCCGCGAAATGGCACCACAAATAAGGACATCTACACCGTGACGTGACAATATACCTGCGCGCAATACCGACGGGTTCTCGTCAAGAGGGAATTCGCTTCGACTGACCTCCTCACCACTGTCCAGCTCCACCAAAACGAGAAAGTGTGCAAAGTCAAAGACAGTAGAAACCAGGCCAGCCCATGCGGGGATTGCCACCTTCATGCTTCGCCTCCCTTTTTGCAGCTATAGACCTTTAGGTTATAAACAGCAAGATGCGTGCCTTTACAATGGCAGCACGGCTCCGAGCCGCAAAGCACTTAAAAAACAGTAAGTTACCGCTCAAGCAAGGAGAAAGGCACTGCGAGCAGTAGCGATTCTGCTACTCCTGTCGGCTTAGAGGGTAGCACAATCGCAACCATGGCGCAAGATGGTAAAGAGAAAACGGCATCCTTCATTGACCAGTTTATACTTTTTTCGAAAAAGCGCGTATTATCGAATTGAATGGCGATGTCGAAACTGGAAATTCGAAATTAGGTAACGCATCTAAATCTTTGTGTTTTTCCCAATTTCAAGTTTCAAATTTCAAATTTCANNTTGCGGAATAGTGTGGTCTTGTGGATGCCGAGCTGGATAGCTGTCTGCAAGCGGTTCCAGTTGTTACGCCGAAGAGCGTTCATGAGGAAGGCGGCTTCCATCTGCTTGAGGGACATGAACTCTGTCTGTTTCAGGCGGTTGATGCAGGCGGCGAAACATACCGGCTCGGGGAGACACCTTCGTTCGATCTCTCCCGAACGGCAGAGTACAAAGGCCCGCTCAACAATATTTCTCAACTCACGCACATTACCCGGATAGTTGTAAGACATCAGGCAAGTGAGTGCTTCATCAGTGATGCCCACCACATCTTTGCCCTGTATGCTGTTCAGGCTTGCAATGAAATGGTCCACAAGAAGGGGAATGTCCTCCATGCGCTGCCAGAGTGGCGGAAGCTCAATGCGCACTACATTGACTCGGTAGAAAAGGTCCTGCCGAAATCTGCCCTTTGCTACCAAACCTGACAAGTTCTTGTTCGTTGCGGCTATAACCCGTACATCTGCCTTGACGGACTTGACCGAACCTAAGGGTTCGTAGACCCGCTCTTCCAGAAAGCGCAACAGACGGACCTGCAAGGCAGGTGAGATATCTCCTATCTCGTCAAGCAAAAGGGTTCCACCTTGAGCGATGGCAATACGGCCCGGTTTGTCCTTTCTTGCATCCGTAAAAGCTCCGGCCTTGTAACCAAAAAGCTCCGATTCTAAGAGCGTGTCTGGAAGCGCCCCGCAGTTGATAGCCACGAAAGGTTTTTTCCTGCGAGGACTCAGGTTGTGAATGGCCCGGGCAACAAGTTCTTTGCCCGTGCCGCTTTCACCCTCAAGCAAAACGGTACTCACACTCTCAGCGATCAGGGGAAGCACATCGAAGATCTTACGCATACGGTCGCTGCGACTGAGGATATCCTCAAAGCCATAGTCACGTTCGATTTCTTTTCGAAGCTGCTCTATCATCGTGAGATCACGAAAGGTCTCCACACCCCCAACGACCTCGCCCCGCTGATCCTTTACTACAGCCGTGGAGACACTGATTGGACGACGATTACCATCTCCGTCTAGAATAGCTGCCGCCTTTCCCACAATGGGTTTTCCGGTCTTGATGGTCTCCCGGAGGGCACACTCGCCTTCGCAGATATCCGCCCTGAGTATGTCCTTGCACAGTTGACCTATCGCTGTATCGCGAGGGACACCGCTAATCGTCTCAGCCGCACGGTTGAAAGACGTAATACGCCAATTCCCATCCACCGTAAAGACACCCTCGGTGATGGAGTCAAGGATTATATCCCGTTCTTTGGTGTGCATATGTTGAGCCATCTGCTTCGGGACAGCTCCTTAGTAGACTTTTTGAGAGGCAGGCCTTCGGCAAACAAGGTTCTTTCAAGGATGGACGAGACCGAGACCAACATGGACAAGGCCCGAGGTTGTTCAAGGGCGGTCAATGCCTTTTGGTATAAAGCTTCCCACTTTACGACTTGCTCTGCTACGCATTATTCGGTTCAGGGTTTGGCTAACAAAGCCACTCGGCCGCCTACCTTACCGGACAGGGCTTCGTGTTGAAAACCGATCTTTTCCCCGACAGCCATGGTTTGTTCAAACTGGTCTTGGGAGACGTGACCCTTGGGCTCGACAACGAGAAGTTTGCCCCCAGGTTTAAAGGCGCTCCAGATCTCGGTAAAAAAAGAACCCTGGTCGGGTACTTCGTGGACTACATGAAAGGCCGCGGCAAAGTCCACCGCACCTGAAAGATCCTCTATGCCCATGGTTCCAGCCCCGGCGTGACGAAGATCGATTCTTGCCGAAAGGCCGGCTTTTCGGGCCCTGCGGCTGAGGACTGAGAGCATCCTGGGTTGGACCTCCACTGCCACCACCCTGCCCTTTGCCCCAACCATCCGGGCCAAAGGCAAGGTGAAATAACCCATGCCGCAGCCGGGTTCCAGGATGATCATCCCCTCCCGAACAAATGGACCCAGTATCTTGTTTGGATTTTCCAGCAATCTCCGCAATGGATTCAGCAGGAAATACCCCACCCAAAAAGGACAAATGTGACCAGCCATGTACTTCTTCTCCGGTCTGGTAAACCGCAATAGCAAATCTTCAATAAGAATAAAGGCATCCTTCATGAGTCAGTTTACACTTTTTCCTGGCATCGTGGTTGCATTCAAGTTTCAGGACACATGTAGGTTTCAGGTGTCAGGAAAGAGAAACGTAAACACTGAAACCTGNNCTGAAACCTGGTTTCTCAAACCTGAACACTGAAACCCGGCCTTCATTTCGAAAAAAGTGTAAACTATTTTTGCTCGATTTTGAAAAATACCAAAATGAACTATATATTTAACAGATTCCTGGAAAAATGTCACTGAATATTGACAGCGCTGGAATATTGAACGGTTATGCACATTTCACGTAATTTCCGAAAAAATCCCACCTGTGCTGAGAGGAAGATCAGGCATCCGGGAAACGCGATCCTCCCGCTCCAATATCGATTCGTTGGTCACAAGGTGATCGACAATAGAAAGAAACCCCAATACATCGATCAGAATCTTCAACAAAATCTGGTGTTCGGTCTCGCTTGGGACAGTTCCTTCCAGGTATACCACGGCGTTTCGGAACGATATTTCCAGGTCCTCCAAACCAACCCGACCGTCATTGCGAAGATGCTCCAAAATCAGCTCCTGCAGTTCGTCGCTCAACAGGTGTTGATACTGGTCAGGCACCGTTGCACAGGTAATCGGCTGCCGGGCCCAAGGCAACACCTTCTGTTCTTCCTCATGCTTACGGGCACAGCTTTGGCACAGGCGGGTTGCAGGCAGAGCCTCCATGCGTTTCAATGAGATCGGCTTGTTGCAGACTTCACAGATCCCATAGCTACCCATGGCCAATTTGCACAATGCCAAATTGATTTCTTCAAGCTCTTCGTATCCACGTTCGTCCAACTGATCGTAAGGACTCGTCAGATCAGCCCTTTGGGCTCCTTCTTCCAATTCAACATCTCGCTCTCCAAGGGACTGTCGATCAGATTCCAATCGCTGAAACCGTTCAAAGATCCCTTCGCGCCTCTTGAGCAGTATCCCTCTTAGACGTGCCATATCTTGACCGGACACGAGCATCCCCCTTTTTTTTGGACCTGTGCGGTTACACATCAGAGCATTCAACACACGAAAAAGAAAAGAATTATCACGAAAGCACGAAAAATGGAAAACACGAAAAGAGCGTGAGTAACTGGAATGGTTTCATGGCATGTGATGCCTGTATGTGTCGCAGCTCAGGCAACCACCCACAGTAACTTGATTTCTATGTCTTGTTTCGTGTCTTCTTGTTTTGCGGCGTTCGCCTTGAGAACATTCCGTGTTTTCGTGACTAATTTTGAATAGTTTTTTAACCGCACAGCTCCAAAGATCCTGTGCTGTAGGGAATCAAGCCAATGCCGCATTGACGCTTCGCCACAATTGAACCTCATCCGGTATTCTTTCTTGTCTTATAGCCACCAAGTGTCTTTCACGGATGATGTCATTGACTTCACCGTATACTAATGCCCCGGTCTTGCATGCTTCAACACACGCTGGGAGACTGCCGGCCTTGAGTCTCTCAACACAATTGTCGCATTTCAGTGCTACCTCATTGCAGGACGGAAGGCGCCAGTCCGGCCAGTATCGGATAACCCCAAATGGACAGGCCATCGCGCACATCGCACAATTGATGCATCTGCTCCCATCAATCAGAATGGATTCGACTTCCTCATCACGGTGAATAGCCCCGGACGGACAGGCTTCAAGGCATGGCGCAGGCGAGCAGTGCCGGCAGCGATTAGGAAAGGAAGCCAGGTTATGGGCGATATCAACAAATATTCGGGGTTGGGGGAGCGGCCTTTCGGAGATGGCGGAAAACAGATCCTTGGTCTGGGAATGCTCGATGCTGCATGCTATCATGCAATGTTTGCAGCCAATACATTTTTCCGGATGAACAATAACGGTTTTCATGGTGCCCCCTTTATAATACAAGACTGATCTGCCCAACATTGAACCTCGGAGCGAGAAGATCCGCATCCACTGAGGAAAGTCTCCTTTTCTGTTTTATTAGCCGGATGATTACCCCGGCAGATGCTATGTCATTGACAAAAATCATCCCCACAATCCGGTCGCCCTTTGTGACGATCTTCTTATAAATCCTCCTTTTGGGGCTGTGGCAGACAATGCTCTGATACCCATTGCCTTCCGGAGGATTCGAGATGCCTCCGGAAACCATATGAAACTCACCTATACGGATGGCGTTGCAGCTTATGGTCCCATGGTAAGCAATTGTTTCGCCACTCATATTGCAGCCAGCGATCCTTCCCTGTTCCACGGCCGCAGGCCACAGGGCATGCAGGTCAGGATACCCCTTTGCCAGATCAAGGGTCTCAACTACATCTCCTGCTGCAAAGACGCCGGGCAAGTTGGTCCTGAGCTGGCTGCTGGTTCTAATACCACGCCTGATCTGGATGCCCGATCCCTCCAAAAACCTGGTATTGGGGACCACGCCTTTGCCCACCACTACAAGTTGACAGGGTATGGTTTCTCCATTCTCCAGAACCATCCCGGCAACGCTGCCATTTTTGCCCTGGATCTCAACAGGTGAGGCCCTTGTAACAAGATGGACCCCCCTCGCCCTGAGCACATCGGCAACCATGACGGCCGAGGCCTCATCTGCTATCTGAGAAAGAGGGAAAGGCGACGCAATCAACACAGTTACTTGGACTCCCCGCTTCTGAAGGGCATCCGCCACCCTGATGCCCACGAGCCCACCACCGATCACCACCGCCTGGGTCGTATCCTTCAAACAGGCGTTAACATCATTCATGTCTTTCTTGGTGTGGAAATAAAAAACACCTTCCAGATTCATCCCCGGGATATCCAACGGCGCAGGACTGCTACCGGTGGCCACCAGGAGGACATCGTAATCCACTTTTTGGCCGTTATCTAACACAACATGGCTTTTTTGCGGGTCAAGCCCTTCGGCCCTTTTTCCGGAAAGACAGTCAAAGCCCCAACTTGTATAATACTGTCCCGGACGGGCAAACAACTGATCTGCGGGAGTCGTGCCGCCCAGGGCAAAGGAGAGAAGCGGACGGTTATAAGGCCTGCCCGGTTCGTCCGAGACAATGGCAATTTTTGCATCCTTGCTTTTACGCCTGATGGCTTCGGCTGCTGCAAGCCCGGCAGCACTTCCACCAAGGACCAGGTAGTCTTTCATGGAGCCTCCGGATTCCTAAGAATTCATGGGTGGCAAAACGTTGCCTGACGAGTCCAGTTTTTGAACGACTGCGACATGGTCTCATCATATTCCAAGGGCCTTTCTCTTCTCATCAATGATGGCGATTATCTTGTCAGCCGCCTTTACAGGATCGATCTCAACAAAGAAGGTAGCCCCGACCACGTCCTGCAACCCCTGGGTCAGGAGGGTGGTAACTGCATTGCTTCCAAGGATACGAGGCGGGAGCCCGAGATGTACTGGTACACCAGAGGCAACAAAGTAAGAGCCAATGGAAACCGCCTTTTCCGAATACCACTCCGGCGCACTCCCCACTACTGGAAGGTCGCTCATATCCACGCCGAGCGTCTTTGCCAGAGCTGCCACAAGGACCAGGATACGGCTGCAGTCCACGCACGAACCCATGTGAAGCACCGGCGGCACCCCAAGAGATTGGCATACGGCCCTCAAACCATCGCCGGCTTTTTCTGCCGCTTCAGGAACCATGAGACCGGCCTTTCCTGCTGCAATCATGGCACAGCCCGTTCCGACCACAAGCACGTTATTGGCGATCAGGCGCTCCATAATGTTAACGTGGGCGGAGTCGTGCTGCACCCTGGGGTTGTTGCAACCCACGATTCCCGCGACGCCCCGGATCTGTTTGGATTTGATGGCCTCGATCAGAGGATTGACGGTACCGCCTAAGGCATCGAGGAGGGCCTCAACGGAAAACCCTGCCATCCATTTGGCCGGTCCGTCCGGGATACAGACGCGGTTTCTGTCTCGCTTGGGAAAGTTTTCAATTGCCTTGGCCACAATGGCACGGGCATTGTCCATGGCGTTTTCGGGTTGAAATTCCATGTGGGTAGCCCCTGGAAACCTCGCCTTGGCGGCAGTGCTGATGACCGTGGTGTGATAGCAGTTTGCCACGTCCACCACAGCAGGAAAAATGCACTGATAATCAACGACCATCGCCTCAACAGCGCCGGTAATAATGGCCAGCTCCTGGCACAGCATATTCCCTGCTATCGGAATCCCGCGACGCATAAGGAGTTCATTGCCCGTGCAGCACATCCCTGCCAAATTAATCCCCCCGGCGCCTGCAGCCTTGGCCTTTTGGATGGCATCGTCTTCAGAAGCCGCTTTGACGACCATTTCAGAAAGCACCGGATTATGACCATGAAGTACAATGTTGACCATATCTTCCTTGAGCACAGCCAGATTGACCGTGGAAGCAAACGGCTTAGGTGTGCCGAACAGTATGTCCGAGGCCTCTGTAGCCATCATGGAGCCGCCCCAGCCATCCGAAAGGGCGGTGCGAAGCCCGTGGGTCAGGATGTTTATGTAGTCCTGATCCACCCCCATATGGACCCGATGCATGGTCTCCACGATCTCGCGGTCCACGCTTCTGGGGAGGATGCCGATGGATTTCCACAGGGTTTGGCGTTTTTCGGGGGCTCGTTGCACAAATTGAAGGTTATTCTTGACGGTCCCATACTCCTCCAAAATCTTCAGGGCAAGTTCTTCGGCCAGGGCCTCGTCAGACTTGTCTTGATCTGAAACATCGTATTCTGTGGCGAGGTTTTTCAATTTTTCAACATCAGTAATCTGATACCCTTGAGTCCTTCCCTTTGCGGTCTCGTACAGGACCTCCAGCACCTCTCGACCGTGGTCGGAATGGGCAGCCGCCCCCGTGGCCAGCATCCGAACCAGGTTGCGGGCTACAATAGTGTCAGCCGTGGCTCCGCAGACCCCCTTTTGCGGTTCCTCTCCAAAAGGGTCAATACGGCATGGGCCCATATTACAATTGGTGCAGCAAAGCCCAAGCTGGCCATAGCCACATTGGGGCTGCTGCGCCTCCAAGCGTTCCCAGGCCGTCTCGACCCCTTCCTTGAGACCCTTTGCAATCACTACCTGGGCCGTTCGGTCAATACTACGTTTTTGTGCCATTTCCTTCATGGTAACTTTCATGGCATACCTCCTCCTTTGGAGCTGTTAATAACGCCAGATCAGGTCAAGCGTCGTCCGAGTCTCCATCAGGTTTTTTTTCATCGTCGGTCAACGGAAACTCGAAGGCCGGGCCCACATCAAGTGCCTGCGTAAGGCGATAGTAGTCTTAATTTTGTCAGGCAGGGTTTGGTAAAGAAATATAGGATACACGTAATCTTCAGGAGCTGCAAGATCGAACAAGACCGGTAGGGAATTCCCACTTCGTGGTGAGGGTTTTTCGTATCAGGGGGTAGGCTATGACAAGATAACGGGATAGGACAACGAAGGCAACAGGGTCTTCATTCATGACAAAATCACCTATCACCCGTAGAACGGGTGGTTTGATGAAGACCCCTCGAAGGGGTCTAAAAACATCGCGATTCCTCCAGATTACAATCCAATATCCAGGACGCAGCCGTCAAGCTAAAAGGCTATGAACGTCGAACATCGAACGTCCAACGTCGAATT
>MAXP01000137.1 GCA_001751085.1 Desulfobacterales bacterium C00003060
TATGAACACAGCAGGAAACCCTTAATATGCATGAATGCATTGAGTCACTGGTGCACCACGACGATACTCCAGTCCTCCAGATTCCTACTATGATTAGCTTTGGAAGGGCTCGTAGCTCAGCTAGGCAGAGCACCGGGCTTTTAACGCCTGCGGCGTTGCTGCTGCGTGCAGAAACCCGATGGCCGAGGGTTCAAATCCCTTCGAGCCCGTTAATGTCCTGTCCTTCGGACGGTGGCATCGATGGAGGTCGCTTCTGGCGATTTACATCACGACATGATTTAGTGGAGGTGTTCAGATAGAATTTGACATATCCAGCCACATAATAGTTCCGAGACATCGGATACTTGATGATTATGAGGTGGAGGAAGTATTGAGCAGATACAACATCGAAAAGGAGAAATTGTCCAAGATAACGACGAGTGATCCGGTAATCAAGGAGATCGGTGCAAACGCCGGCGATGTTGTAGAAATTACGAGAAATAGCGAAACGGCTGGCGAATTCGTGTTTTATCGCATTGTAATCGAATGAGGGAAGAATGTTAGATCGAAAAAAACTATCCCGTGCATATTTTACCAAGGACAAGATTGTGCAGCACCAGATCAACTCGTTCAATGAATTCATAGACCATGGTCTCCAGAAAGTCGTTGACGAGATGGGTGTTATCGAAACCGATGTCGGTGACGCCAGCAACGGTACAAAAACGTACGTACGTCTCGAGACCGTCTCGGTTGGACACCCGGTGGTCAAGGAAGCGGATGGTGCTGTCGATCGGTTGTTCCCATCCGATGCCCGGCTGCGTAATCTCACGTATTCAGCACCGATCAATCTCACAATGACAGTCATGCAGGATGGGGATGAGAGCGATCCTAAGGGTGTGGAGATCGGGGTCACACCGATCATGCTGCGGTCAAAGGCATGCAGCCTATATGGACTAACAGATACGGAACTACAGTCGCATGGCGAAGATCCGCTCGATACTGGCGGATATTTCATCACAAACGGCACCGAACGGGTGATTATGACGCTTGAGGATCTTGCGCCGAACAAGATCATGACTGAGATCGACCACAGGTACGGAGACCGGGTCGAGATTGCAAAGGTGTTTTCTGAGCGATATGGATACCGGGCACTGACCGTTGTCGAGCGCGGGCGCAAATCGATACTTGAGGTATCATTCCCGTCGCTTCCCGGGCGCATCAATTTTGTCGTGCTTGTCCGTGCACTTGGACTTGAGACTGACAAAGAGCTCGTGGATGCGGTATCGGATGATCCTGATATCAGGGAGTTTATGAAGGAGAATCTTGAAGAGGCGGCAAACTTGGGAGTGTTCACACAGGAGAATGCGCTTGAGGAACTGGGGAGCGTCGTTGCGACACGGCAGGCAAGGGAGTACCAGACACGGAGAATCGGCTACGTCCTTGACAGGTACTTGCTTCCGCATCTCGGCAACATGGAAGCCGATCGGATGGTAAAAGCTCATTATCTTGCAAGAATGGCTGAGGCATGCTTTGAACTGGCTATAGGGCGGAGAAATGTGGACGATAAGGATCATTACGCAAACAAGCGGCTGAAACTCGCAGGAAATCTGATGGAAGACCTCTTTCGGGTTTCATTCAACCGACTTGCAAGAGACATCAAGTACCAGATCGAGCGGGCAAGCATGAGAAAACGAGAATTAAACATCATGACCGTGATACGCCCGGACGTGCTCACACAGCGCATCGTTTACCCGCTTGCTACTGGAAACTGGGTTGGCGGGCGCACAGGTGTTGCGCAGTTGCTCGACCGCACCGATCAGATATCATCGTTGTCCCACCTGCGGAGGGTAATATCGCCATTGTCGAGAACGCAGCCGCATTTCGAGGCTAGGGATCTGCATCCGACGCAGTGGGGTAGATTGTGTCCATCCGAGACGCCGGAAGGTCCGAACTGTGGTCTTGTGAAGAACTTCGCCCAGATGGTGGAACTATCCACAGGAATCGAGGATACCGAAACGATCAAGGGCGAATTGTATGCGTATGGCGTCCGTTCAGTATGATATATGAGAGGCATGACCGATGAATAGTAAGGTATTTTTAAACGGCGAATTGATTGGCACTCACGAGAATCCGGTAGAGCTGGTGCGAAAAGTCCGGATGGGCAGGAGGCAGGGTGCAATCGGGCTCCAACTCAATGTTTCGCTCCAGGGGCATGATGTGCTCATCAATACGGATATGGGCAGAGCCCGCCGCCCCCTGATTATTGTTGCGGGTGGCAGACCACTGGTCACTGAAGAACATGTCATAAAACTCGAACGGAATGATCTCACTTTCGATGATCTCGTATCCGCGGGCGCAATTGAGTATCTCGATGCTGAGGAGGAAGAGGATGCATTGATCGCGGTCCATGAAGAGGATATCACGCCGGAACATACCCACATCGAGATCAATCCGGCACTGATCCTTGGGATCTGTACGGGCATGGTTCCGTTCCCTGAGCACAATGCGAGTCCGAGGAACACGATGGGTGCTGCAATGGTTAAGCAGTGCATCGGTATTTCGGCATCAAACCTCAAAATGAGACCTGACACTCGCGGGCACATACTCCATTATCCACAGCGTGCACTCGTGAACACCACAACATCACGCGCGATCGGCGCAGATAACCGACCCGCAGGTCAAAACTTTATCGTTGCAGTGCTATCGTTTGAAGGTTATAATATTGAGGATGCGCTTGTGGTGAACAAGGGATCAATCGAGCGCGGTCTCGGGCGCAGCCACTTCTTCAGGACACTTGAGGCAGAGGAGCAGCGGTACCCCGGCGGACAGGAGGATCGGTTCGAGATCCCTGACGCGGAGGTTAGGGGTGCAAGAGGCGATGAAGCGTATGCGCATCTGGACTCTGACGGTCTGATCAATCCGGAGACTGAGGTTAGTCCCGGAGATGTCATCGTCGGGAAGACGTCCCCTCCACGATTCATTGAGGAGCCTACCGGGCTTGCCCCGCAGGAGCGCCGTGAGAACTCGGTTACCATGCGGTCAAACGAGAAGGGGATCGTGGATACGGTCATCGTGACCGAATCGTACGGAACCCGCCTTGCCCGGGTGAAGGTCAGAGACCAGCGGATACCAGAGATCGGAGACAAATTTGCGTCAAGGCACGGGCAGAAAGGGGTCATCGGATTGATCGTGCCTTATGAGGATATGCCATTTACAGAACAGGGGATCGTCCCTGATCTGGTCTTAAATCCGCACGCAATCCCGTCAAGGATGACGGTCGGGCACGTGCTCGAGATGATCGGTGGAAAAGTTGGCGCGCTCCAGGGAAGAGGGATCGACGCCGATGCGTTCTCAGGCGAGACTGAGGAAGAATTGCGTGGTGCATTGGATGCATGTGGTTTTGCGAGCACTGGAAAAGAGGTGATGTACGACGGTGTCACAGGCGCGCAGATTCAGGCAGATATATTCATCGGCGCTATTTTATATCAGAAACTCCATCACATGGTCGCATCCAAGATTCATGCAAGATCGAGAGGACCTGTTCAGGTCCTGACGCGCCAGCCGACCGAGGGGCGTGCACGAGAAGGTGGTCTCAGGTTCGGAGAGATGGAGCGGGACGTGCTTATCGGGCACGGCGCAGCGCTCTCCTTAAAGGAGCGTTTGCTCGATGAATCAGACAAGGTGACCGAGCTGGTCTGCGGAAGTTGCGGGATGATTGCTACGTTTGACCGGAGGAAGAATGTCGCATTTTGCACCAACTGCGGCTCTGAAACTGACATATACCCGGTGGAGATGA
>MAXP01000138.1:0-1391 GCA_001751085.1 Desulfobacterales bacterium C00003060
GCCAAACGGGTTACTCGAAACTCAAAGGGGTCGGCAAAGGGATTAGCTGCCGCTCCGATGAAAAAGGGCACATCTCCTGAGATATCTTCACCACTGAGGAACTTCTGTTCATCCCGCATGGCCTTGACCATCTGAATGAACTGAATCGAATCGATGTCATACACTCCCTTGGCCGTAGGATGATTGCCGAACTTTTGATGATCACCAGAAAGGCAAAGCACATTGCGAATCCCTAATGCGGCCGCTCCCAGGATATCACTTTGCAAGGCAAGACGATTGCGATCCCTCACGACCATCTGGAGAACCGGCTCCACGCCCATCTCCTTTAGCAGAACACACCCGCTGAGGCTTGACATGCGAACAATAGCAGTCTGGTTGTCTGTCACATTCAAGGCATCGCAGCAAAGCTTAAGGAGTTCCCCTTTTCTCTGAACCACCTTGGACGAGGTCCCTTTTGGAGGCCCGGCCTCAGCAGTAACGGCAAACTGGCCGCTTTCCAACAATCTTTCCAAATTACTCCCTGATTTCATGACCTAAGATCCTCTCTGACCATCTTCCTGGGGCCGCCGTGTCCAGCCGGTGACCAGTCCTTAACGGGAAAGATCTCCTCCAGCATCTCCAGCCGATCAAGCCCGGCGAGGCGATCAATGATCAATTGCCACACGCAATCCACGTCCTTGCTGATTTCGCATTTCCCATTCACAGAACCGCCGCATGGACCATTAAGAAGCTGCTTGGAACACCTNNAACGTGGTGTTACAGCCTGGCAGGATTACCTTGTCCTGGAACCGTTCGGCAAGTAACTGAACCCCGGCCCCACAGGCCAAAGAAAGTACAGCATCGCTGCGAGCTACCTTGTCTCCGGCCTGATCAACCAATTCAGGCTCACACTGCCGATCAAGCGCATCTTCATTTACAACAACCTCACGCCCCTCTTTTTTCCGGGCGATCCTGATGAGAGAGGCAAGTACGGAAACTTCCTTGGGACCGCCCGTGCTGCATACCGCGACACACCCTTTACAGCCGACCACCAAAATCTTTTGATAGTCCCTGATCATGTCAAGGATTTCCTCGATCGGTTTCATCTCTGCAATAATCATGTGTTTTCCTCTGACCCCTTCTCTCCATATCTTCTCAAGAACTTACACTAAAGGCCCCGGCACACAAATGTTCTGGAGTGAATGCCCCGACTTATTGAGATATCACCCCTGTTTTCACAAAGGGCTCGGCCCCAGTGCCTTGATCCTCTCTGTCATCTCGTTGGCGATCTCGGCAAAACGATGGCCCTCGGCAGAAGAGAGGTTAAACATTTCTACGCGTTCTTCCTCGATACCAATTCTGCCTAAGAGGTTTTTGACATACCGGACCCTGTTTTTGGCCTTGAAGTTGCC
>MAXP01000138.1:1442-2456 GCA_001751085.1 Desulfobacterales bacterium C00003060
ACATCTATCCTGCCGGTACACGGCACGAGAACAATGCGGATGTTTGGAGCATATTTCAAACGCATGGACCCGGCCAGGTCTGCGGCTGCATAAGCGCAGTACTGGCAACAAAAAGCGATAATCTTAGGTTCAAATTCTTTCATAACATGCATCAATCTTGGCCATAATCTGCTCTGTAGTAATACTGGCAAGCGTAATGGCCTGGTAAGGGCACTCTGCCGCGCACACACCGCAGCCGTGGCATTTATCTGCGTCTATTTGAGCCACACTCTCCTCATTGATAAACGGAACGCCGTAGGGACAGGTGCGGACACAGTTTACACATAGACCGCACAATTCAGGATCTACCACAGCCACCGCTCCGCTTATGGTTTTCTCTTTGTGTGAAAGGACGGTGCCGGCCCTCGAGGCCGCTGCCTCGGCCTGGGCAATGCTTTCTTCAATCGGCTTGGGGTAGTGCGCCATGCCTGCCAGGAAAATACCCTCAGTGGCAAAATCGACCGGCCTGAGTTTGGCGTGGGCCTCCATGAAGAATCCATCCCCATTACGCGGCAACTTAAATATGCCTGCCAGGGACGCATTATCACGCGGCACAATGGCGGAGGCGAGCACTACAAGGTCAGGACTGATAACGACATTCCGGCCCAGGACATGATCCTTGACGGTCACGAGAATCCCTGTATTACTTTTTTCAACTTCAGGTTTTAGTTCCGGATTGTATCGAATAAAAACAACCCCGCGCATCCTCGCTTCTTTGTAAAGTTCTTCCCGCTGCCCATAGGTGCGAATGTCCCGGTAAAGGACATATATATCCATTTCCGGGTTTATTTCTTTCAATTTCAAGGCGGATTTCATCGTGTGGGTACAACAGACCTTGGAGCAATACGGCCTTTCAGGTTCTCGCGAGCCTACGCACTGGATAAAGACGGCGGTTTTTGCCCCGGCAACCTTTTTGTCTCCTTTGCTGATGGCCACATCGAGTTCTAAGTGAGTCAAAACCCTTTCATCTTCTTT
>MAXP01000138.1:2467-10258 GCA_001751085.1 Desulfobacterales bacterium C00003060
TCCAGGGCAATATCAGCGCCGTTTTGGGAGATCGTCGTCCGGAAATTCCCGATAAACCCGGAGGCTTCTTTAATGCCGGACTCTTTGTACACATCAATCAACGCATGACCATCCACGCGGCGGACCATCTCTCTTACATTGCCTGCGATTTCATCTCCTCTCCAGGTATTTAGGAGCTGAAGGGCATTTCCTCCCAGTTCTTTTGATTGCTCCACAAGGTATGTACGGAACCCCTGCTCGGCCAGGCCAAGGGCCGCCGTCATGCCGGAGATACCCCCTCCGATCACAAGGGCCTTGTCGTCCACCGGAACGGTCGGCTCGGGCAATGACTGCATCAGCCGGGCCCTGGCAACCGCCATGCGCACAAGATCCTTTGACTTCTCGGTTGCCGCCACCGGATCCTGGGAATGGACCCAGGAACACTGGTTTCTGATGTTGGCCATCTCCAAAAGGTATTTGTTCAGACCTGCATTCATGAGGGTTTCCTGAAACAATGCTTCGTGTGTAGTGGGTGAGCAGGACGCAACTACAACCCGGTTCAGGTTTTCCCGCTGGATGACCTCTTTCATGCTTTCCTGCGTGTCCTGGGAGCAGGTAAAGAGATTCTCTTCTGCGTAAACGACTCCGGGCAGCGTGCGGGCGTACTCAACAACTTCCGGCACATCCACAACTCCCCCGATGTTGATGCCGCAGTCACACACAAAGACCCCGATCCGGGGCTCTTCAGAGGACACATCTCTCTCTTCAGGATAGGTCTTTTCCCGGACGAGTGTGCCACGCGCATCCGACAGGACTTCTTCTGCCTTGCACGCGGCGGCGCTCGCCTCCATGACCGAATATGGAATATCCTTGGGTTCCTGGAAGGCCCCGCACACGTAAATGCCTTTGCGAGAGGTCTCAACAGGACTGAAAATTCCAGTCTGTACAAAGTGGTCCTGGTCCAGTTCAATTTCCAGGCGTTTGGCCAGTTCGATCAGACTTTTGGGCGTTTCCAGGCCTACCGAGAGAACAACCAGGTCGAATCTCTCGATCCGGATGTCACCGTTTTCATCTGCATATCGCAAGGCCAGATCGTGAGTCTTCGGGTCCTCTTCGATGGTATGAATCCGGGAGCGGATAAACCTGACTCCATGGTCTTGCCTGGCCCGGTCGTAGTACCCTTCGAACTCTTTCCCATAGGTCCTCATATCTATGAAAAAGATGGCCGTATCGAGATCATGCTCGGCATGTTCCTTGGCAATGACGGCCTCTTTAATCGCATACATACAACAGACCGATGAGCAATAGGGGTGGTCGCATCGGTTTATATCCCTTGATCCAATGCACTGCAGCCAGGCGATCTTTTGGGGTTCCTTCTGATCTGACGGCCGCCGGAGATGACCTTCAAAGGGTCCGGTGGCGCTCAGAATACGCTCAAATTCCATGCTGGTGACTACATTGGGAAATTGGGCATAGCTGTACGTATCCAGACCGCTCGGGTCAAACGTCTCACTCCCGAGGGAAAGTATAACGGACCCGACATTGATATCGAACAACCTGTCTGTCATAGCATGGTTTATGGCCTGAGCCTTACAGGCATCCACACATTGAAAACACTCACAGCATACACCGCAGTCAAGACAACGACCAGCTTCTCTTGTTGCTGTTTCCTCGTCCATTGAGAGGTTGCTCTCTTTAAAGCTTCTTATCCTTTCAGAAAGATCAAGAGTAGGAATCTTAGCCCGGGGTATCTTAGGCTCTTCAGTATCAATAGGCCGGTAATCCTTTTCCAGATTCCTGCCTGGATCTTGTTCGGAAAATGCCGGAATCTCTTTGCCTTGCAGATAGGCAAAAATAGAGGCGGCTGCCTTTTTCCCTTGAGCGATTGCCTCAATCACGCTCTTTGGGCCGGTCACCACGTCACCGCCTGAAAAAACCCCCTTCTTTGTTGTTTCAAGGGTGTCAGGGTTAACATCCAGCAGGCCATGTTCTGAGAATCTAATCGCGTCAACCTCAGCAGCAAATGACTTATCAACTCTCTGCCCGATAGCGGCTATTATATGATCTGCCGGGATAAAAAATTCCGACCCATCTATGGGAACAGGCATTTGCCTGCCAGAGCTGTCCAGTTCCCCGAGCCTGTTTTTGACGCACTCCAGCCCTTTGAGAATTCCATTATCCCCTGTGATTTTTTTTGGTGTTACCAGGACATGGAGACGCACACCTTCTTCCAATGCCTCTTCAATCTCGATGGAGTCCGCCGGCATCTCATCCCTGGTTCGTCTGTAGACGATATGAACCTCTTCAGCCCCTAAACGGACCGAGACCCTCGCAGCATCAATAGCCGCGTTACCCCCACCAATGATGATAACCTTTCCGTTGATCTCCTTGATGTTCCCCAAGTTTACGTGTTTCAGCCAGGGGACGCATTGATGAGAATCCTTGAATTCATCTTCCCCCGGAATATTTAGCTTCATTCCTTTATGGGCGCCGGTTGAAACATAGACTGCCCTGTAACCTTCCTCGAAAAGATCATCTATTGTCCTGTCTTTTCCTATGGGAGTGTCTGTCTTTATCTCAACACCAAACCGCATTATATTCTCGATCTCGGTGCGTAAGACCTTTCGGGGGAGGCGGTATTCAGGAATGCCAAGTGCAAGCATTCCTCCAGGCACTTTTGAGGCCTCAAATATGGTAGGCTTGAATCCGTCCAGTGCAAGAAAATAGCCTGCTGCAAGGCCACTCGGGCCTGATCCGATAATAGCAACTCTTTCTTTTCGGGGTGTGATTTCCGGAACGGGCAGGGAAAGGATATCGACCTGGTCAGCGGCGAATCTCTTTAACTCCTTAATGGAAACAGGCTCGTCAATCTCACGGCGTCGGCATTCCTGTTCGCAAAACCGTACACATACCCTTCCCAGAACACCTGGAAGGGGCATATCCTGCATGATTATCTCAATTGCTTCCTTATACTTGCCGGCCTTTACCATGGCCACATAGCCCTGGACATTGATATGGGCTGGACAACCAGAAATGCAAGGAGGGCGGTCTTTTTTGTCAATGGTATAGATACGTGGAACGCTCTGGGGATAAGGAAGGTAAATTGCGGCCCTCATACATAGCCCTTCGTTATATTCATCCGAAACACCTACAGGGCAGACTTGAGCACAATCTCCGCATCCGGTACATTTATCAAGATCAATATAGCGTGCTTTTTGATATATCCTGACCTGGAAGTTACCCTCTTCACCGGTAATGCTCTCCACTTCGGAAAGGGTCAATATCTCGATATTCAGGTGTCGGCTACATTCCACCAGCTTTGGCCCAATGATACACATGGAGCAGTCGTTTGTGGGGAACGTCTTGTCCAACTGCGCCATCTTGCCGCCAATACTCGATGATTTTTCAACCAGGTATACGTAAAACCCTGAATCTGCCAGATCAAGGGCCGCCTGTATGCCGGCGATACCACCGCCGACAACCACGACTGCCCCGACCTTGCTCTCTGTTATCCCTGCCCCTTCTGGCAGCTTTTTTTCTGTCAAATCCATAGATGGTCTACCTTTTCAACGGATTACCGGCCCGCAGGCCAACCGCATTACATGTCCCTCCTCATGGCCATGTCAAAGAGGACCCTTTCTTTCTTTTCCTGAATTCCAAGGGCTTCTCGCCCTTTGTCAATACGCCGGATCATCATCTGCGCCATTTCTGTGGGATCTTCTTCAACCGCAAACATTCCACCGTACAGCTCTTCTAATTCCCTGAACATGTAATCAGTAAAAACCTTGCTTCCTGTGGTCGGAAAGGTCCTGCCGAATACGACATAGACGCCACTCGCCACACAGTAATGGCCAATCGATATGGCCTTTTCGCTCATCCATTCCGGGGCACAGCCTGCAGCAGGGACCTGACTGAGGTCATCACCAAGACCGCCTTCACGTACAATTGCAGAAGCAGCCATGAGAATACGGCTGTTGTCCACGCACGAGCCCATGTGCAACACCGGCGGCATACCAACGGTCTCGCATACCTCTCTCAAACCAGGGCCTGCAAGTTCGGCCGCCTCCGGCCGCAACAGACCTTCGCGACCGCAGGCAGTCGCCGCACACCCTGTGACAAGGACAAGGACATTGTTGGCTATCAACTCCTTGGCCACGGTAGTATGCACGTGACCGGAAAGGACATGGGCGCTGTCACACCCAACCACAGCCCCAACCCCCCGGATGCGGCCATTGATAATGTTGTCGTTCAAGGGTCGGTAGGAAGCCCTAAAGGTCCCTCCCAACATATGGTTGATGGTTTCATGACTGAATCCTGCCACGACGTCCATCTTGTGCTTGGGGATATTTACACCTTTTCTCTTGGGATATCTTTCTATAGCACGCCTCACGATCTTCCTTGCTGTTTCCAGGGCGTGGTGGTGATCAAATTCAATATGCGTGGCCCCTGGGATCTTTGCTCTGGGAGACGTGGTGATGATCTCTGTGTGAAAACACTGGCCCACGGTAACGATAGATTGCATGATGCACTGGATGTCAACCACCATGGCCTCAACCGCGCCGGTGGCCAGCACGACCTCCTGCTGGATAAAACTGCCGGCAATCGGAACACCGTGACGCATCAGGATCTCGTTGCCTGTGCAACAGACACCGACCAGATTTATACCGGGTGCCCCCACCTCTTTTGCCGCTGCCAGCATTTCAGGCTCCTGGCACACCATGGTCATCGCCTCTGAAAGGATAGGTTCATGACCATGGACCACAATGTTCACCTTCTCTTCGTCAAGGACGCCAAGATTGACTACGGCCCTGATCGGCACAGGGGTTCCGAACATGATGTCCTGCAACTCCGTGGAGATCATAGAGGCCCCCCACCCGTCGGCTATGGCGAGGCGGGTTCCCTGAAGGATAAGGTTCTTATAGTCCTGATCAGTACCCATGTGGGTGCGGTGCATGATCTCCATGACTTCCCGCTGGATGCCCCGCGGAAGCACCCCGTTTTTCTTCCACACCTCCTGCCGCTTCAGGGGTGCGCGACGCACCGTATAGAGGCCCCCATCCTGCCTCCCAAACTCGGCCAGGGCCTTTTCCCCAAGTTCTATGGCAATATCCTTTATCGCTCGACCTTCGGTCTTGATCTCAAAGATCTCGGCCATGGAAAAAAGCTTCTTCTCATCCTTGATCTCATAATCGGATTCCCCCTTGGCTGCCTCTATGAATCCGAGAGTGGTTTCGAGGCCGTGGTCCATATGGGCCGAGGCGCCGCCTGCTATCATACGCACAAAATTACGCGCCGCCACGGTCGAAGCTGTAGCCCCGCAGATACCGATCGACTCGGGAACATCCTCTATAATCATACACGGCCCAAAGGAACAGATCCGGCAACATGTTCCACCCTTGCCGAAAAGGCAGGGCTGGATCGCCTTCTGCTCCATCCGCTGCATATAGGTAACAACGCCGTTCTTCGCAGCCTCCCTGGCCACCTGCATGCTCCCTTCACAATCAATTCCAGGGCATGCAGTGCCACAAACGGCCATTCTCTTCTTCTCCATTATGAGTCCTCCAGGGGGTTATCATTGGTCATTCGTCATTGGTCATTGGTCACTCGTCATTGGTTTCCGGATAGTACATGACGTCGGTTCCCAATCACAAAATTCCCCTATTCCTAAATCCTCTAATTTCTAAATTCCTAAATCGATGCCCTTGCCGCCTCAAGCGTATTTTTCATCAGCATGGTGATGGTCATGGGGCCAACGCCACCTGGTACAGGCGTAATGGCCGCTGCCTTTTCCTGGACCGAATCAAAGTCAACATCACCTGCCAGAATGCCCTTTCCCTCCGGGGTTTTGCCGATACGATTGACACCCACGTCGATCACAACGACCCCTTCTTTTACCATGTCAGCCGTGATAGTCTTAGGACGACCCACGGCCACGATCAGGATATCCGCCATTCTCGTAAAGGCTGCCAGATCCTTTGTCCCTGTGTGGCAAAGGGTTACTGTGGCGTTTCCTCCGGGGGGTGACTGCAACATCAGATTTGCTATGGGCTTACCAACGATGTTGCTTCTTCCTACCACAACCACGTGTTTGCCCTCGGTGGTAGTACCAGAACGCCTCAGCAGTTCCATAATCCCGTGGGGTGTGCAGGGCAAAAAGCGGCCAGTGCCGATCACCAGCTTGCCCACATTGACCGGATGAAAGCAGTCCACATCCTTGTCAGGATCAATCGCATAGATCACGCGGTCGGCATTTATGTGCTTGGGCAAAGGTAACTGTACCAGTATGCCGTGGATCTTCGGATCAGCATTGAACTTCTTCACCAGGTCGAGCAAATCAGCTTCTGAGGTATCAGCAGGGATATCGGTCCTCTCGGAATAGATCCCAAGCTTGGCACAGGCCTTCTCCTTCTGCCCCACATAGACCTTTGAGCCCGGATCATCACCCACGAGAATGGTGGCCAATCCGGGTGTCAAGCCGTGCTTTTCTTTCAACTCCTGGAGTTCTTTCGTGATTTCCTCGCGGATCTCCTTGGAGATCTCTGCTCCCTTTATTAGCTTTGCCGCCATGATTAATCCTCCCTTCAAGGCATTCCGTTATTGATCCAAGAACGCCTTCACCTGTGAACTTATCTGGTCATCGGTAAAAGAGTTGATGCCGATGGCGTGCCGGTAGCAGGTAGCTGCACACACACCGCACCCCTTGCAGGCCACATCAATGACCTGGGCCTTGCGGCCGTTTTCTGTATCCACAATCCTTATGGCTCCAAAAGGACAAAGCTCCACGCACAGACTGCATCCCCTGCAAAGCGCTTCATCTACCCAGGCGATGACGGCCTGAGTAACAATAGTATCATGACAAAGGAGTGCTCCCGCCTTGGCCGCTGCTGCCTTGGCCTCGGCAATGCTTTGCCCAATCGGCTTTGGATAGTGGGCAAGCCCGGCCAGATAAATCCCGTCAGTGGCAAACTCTGCAGGCCTCAGCTTGACATGCGCCTCCAGAAGGAAACCTTCCTGATTCATTGGAACCTTAAGAAGCCTGGACAAGACCTCGTTATCCGCACTCGGCACGATCGCAGATGCCAGGGTCAAAATGTCTGCCTCCATCTCCACCTGACATTGCAGCATCTGGTCTGTCACTGTTATTTTCAGCTTGCCGTTTTCCTGTTCAACCCGGGGCTTATCTTCCAGGCTGTACCTGATGAAGGCGACACCTTTCTTGCGTGCTTCTCTGTAGATGTCTTCCCTCTGGCCGTACGTGCGGATGTCGTCACGATATAGGATATAGACATCCATACCAGGATTGAGTGCCTTGAGTTTAAGGGCACTTATCATCGAATGGGAGCAGCATACCCGACTGCAGTATGGTCGTTCGGGCTCCCGCGAGCCAACACACTGGATAAAGACGGCTGTTTGTGCCTCATTAAAGCGTTTGCCGTTTTCGGTTATTTCCTTGTCCAGGTCCAGGGACAGAAATACGCGGGGATCATCGCCGTACAGATATTCAGACGGCTTGTAAGCTTCAGCGCCCGTTGCCACAATGGTAACACCGTGCTTGACCACCACCTCATTTCCATCAGCATGAGAAACAGTGGATTCGAAGTTGCCGACAAAACCACCCACTTCCTTGATTGTGCTCTGAGTGTGCAAATGAATCCTGGGGTGGTCATGAACCTTCATGGTCAGGTCTTCAAGATAAGGCCGGACCTGTTCCCTCTTCCGGGTTTCGCGAAGTTTCAGGGCCTGTCCTCCCAGGTCCTTTTCCCGTTCCACGAGGTGGACGTCATAGCCCTGCTCGGCAAGATTCAACGCAGA
>MAXP01000139.1 GCA_001751085.1 Desulfobacterales bacterium C00003060
TAAAGATATACCTCGGAAGGTTATAAATGGCGATTTTCTCGGTGAGTCATGAGCATCAAGAGCAAGGCGCGAAGGCGCGGAATAGCTGGCTATTGCAAGCCTGAGCAACGCGGCTATTGATGTTCATGGCCGGCGAAAAAGTGTCATTTGTGGCCTTTCGAGGTATAAGGTCTGACCCCATTTTTGGCATGAGCCTTCTGCACCGCTTCTTTAGCCAGGGCAGTCACTTCCTCCCATCGCCCATTTTCAACAGCATCGTGGGGCACCAGCCAGGAACCGCCAACGCACATGACATTGGCCAGGGCCAGGTAGTCATTGCAGGTTTCCGGCTTGATCCCGCCGGTGGGGCAGAATCTGATGGCTGGAAACGGACCGGCAAGGGCCTTCAGGGTCTTTACACCGCCTGCGGCCTCGGCAGGGAAGAACTTGAAGTGGGTATAGCCCTTATCTATCCCTGTCATCAATTCGGAGGTGGTTGAAACACCGGGAATAAGGGCAATTCCTCCGTTGTTTGCCGCCTCAAGCAGCTCCGGGGTCAATCCGGGACTTAGGGCAAACATAGCCCCGGCCTCTTCCACGGTCTTTAATTCTTCTGCATTGGTGACAGTACCCGCGCCTACGATGGCATCAGGCACACCTTCGGCGATCAGCCTGATGGCCTCGATCGCCACAGTGGTCCTCAGGGTAATCTCGAGAACCCTGACTCCACCGGCCACCAGGGCATGGGCGAGCGGAACAGCCTGTTCCAGCTTGTGAATGACCATTACAGGAATGACAGGGCCATCCGCCATAACTTGGTCAGCATCGATTTTCCAGTTTCTCTTTTGTGGCATGATATTAAGTCCTCCAAGGTCTCTTTGGTTCCATTATATTTCACTCATGCCAGAAACGGCCGTCCATGGTGATTAAGGCAACAGAGGCAACCGGGCCCCAGGTTCCTGCAGGATAGGTAGTGACGGGTTCGCCGGTTTTCTCCCACGCCTCCTGGATGGAATCTATCCATTTCCATGCCTGCTCAACCTCATCACGGTGGATAAACAGGGCCTGGTTTCCCTGCATGATGTTGAGCAACAGCCGTTCGTAGGCGTCAGCAATCCGCTTTTTCGCAAATGCCTCTGAAAAGCTCAAGTCCAGCTTGGTCTCCTGCATCCGGAAAGACTCCTCAACGCCGGGCACCTTGTTTAACATGTGTATGTCAACGCCTTCATCCGGCTGCAGCCGGATGACGAGCTTGTTGGTTGGCGGCTGTTTGTAGCTTTCCTCAAAGATGTTGTGCGGGAGCTGTTTAAAACAGATCGCCACCTCAGTACGTTTGGAGACCATTCTCTTTCCCGTGCGCAGGTAGAAGGGAACGCCGGCCCATCGCCAGTTGTCAATATCGGCCCGGATGGCCACAAACGTCTCGGTGGAGCTTTCCGTACGGGCGTCATCTTCCATAAGATAGCCGGGCACGGGCCCTCCTTTCATGAAGCCGTTGCCATACTGGCCTCGCACGGTTTTCTCACGGACACTGTCGATGGTAATGGGCCGCAGGGCCTTTAAGACCCGCAGTTTTTCACTGCGGATGTTTTCCGCATTCAGCTTGGCCGAAGGTTCCATAGCAACAAGGGTGAGGATCTGCAACAGGTGGTTCTGCACCATGTCCCGCAGTTGACCGGATTTGTCGAAATAGCCCCAGCGGCCTTCAATCCCGACTTCTTCTGCAACCGTAATCTGAACATGGTCAATCGTTGTCCGGTCCCAATTGTTGGCAAAGATTAAGTTAGCAAACCGGAGCACCACCAGGTTCAAAACCGTTTCCTTACCGAGGTAATGGTCAATCCTGTAGACCTGTTCTTCGGTAAAATACCTTCCGACCTCATCGTCAATCACCTTTGATGAGGCAAGGTCATGGCCGATCGGTTTCTCCAGCACAACCCTGGTCTCTGGAGTAATTAGGCCGGACTCGTGCAGCCCCTCGCAGATAGCGCCGTAAATTGCCGGCGGCACGGCAAAATAGTTTGCCATGACCCGCTGCTGTTGGTCGATTATGTCCTTGAACCGGGCATAATCCGCACTTGCCTTCATATCTATTTGCCGGTAGTCCAGACGCTGGGACAGCCGCGACCATGTCGCATCACTGATCTCCTCTTTCAGGAAGGTCTTCAGGCTTTCCATGGCGGCATTCACATACTCTTCACGGCTCATTTCACCTCTTGCCACACCGATGATTCTCGTGTCAGGGTGAATCAGCTCCGCCTTTTCCAGTTGATACAGAGATGGCAGGAGTTTTCGTCGTGCCAGATCGCCCAGTGTGCCGAATAGCACAAAATCACACGGTTTCTCTGTCTGCTTGCTCTCCATGTTCGCTCCTTTTTATTTTTTGGACGGGATCTACAGGATTTTCAGGATACTTTATTTCCTCTGCAAAATCATGAATTCCCAAATTTGTGAGTAAGGACCTTTTCTTTCACGAGGCGCTTCATTTGCGGCGAGCTATCTCTTCTATAGCCTGGACACCGTCACTTACTGCCGTAAAAATCAGGTCGACGTGCTTTTGTCGTTCCAGGGTACCATCCTCCTCAATGACTACATAAGCGGGGCTTATGGCTGCCCCAATCGCATAAATCCCTTCGATACTGGCCTGAAACCCGGGGGTGAGCACAATGCGCTTGGTCTCCTTCCCGGCCTTGCCAACCATCTCCTGCCGAAGCCCCAGCCGTGCAAACACAGGAGCAGGCCCCCGGGTTCCGATACAAGCAATGACATGCTTCATGGGAAAGCTCATTCCCTTGTGTAGCTTCATGCCGTCATCATAATCAACGCTGCGGACCCCAATGAGCAGTCTGTCTACCCCATCTTTGTCCACGTCTCCGATGACGGGGATAGCCCCCTGAAGGATTCTGATGTTCCCTCCTAAAAGAATTTCTTCTCCAAGGTCACGGGCGACGTCTTTATCGACCTTGAACTGCTCCCTTCTATGGGCCCAATAAACGGGTGTCTCGTCTTCGGCTGCCCTCTTGGCCTTTGAAAGAGCGGCAACGATATCAGCCGCTGAATTGCCTCCACCCAAAACCAGAGTGGAGGCACCAATGTGGTCCTCCGGATTATCAAGACGTCGGGCTACCGTCTTAGCATCTCCATATACCCCCAAATCAACAGGTATGTTCCGTCCAAAGGCCAGAATGACATTGAAAGCGCGATAATAATTTTGACCGGTAACCACCCTGAAATCCTTTTCCTCTTTCACGATGTCTTGGAGGTCTTCGCCCAGTTGGATAGCTATCCTGTGCTGTTCTACGCAGGCATTTATCTTGGCTACATATTCCTCGACTGGCTCATGACTGGGCTCAAGGTCTTCAATGGGAAAAGGGCCGGTCTCCGCCTTGGGAATGGTGGGATATACTTTTTTGCCCTTTGGATAAGAATCAATAATGCCCTGGAATACGCTTGTCCCTTTTTCCAGGATGACATAGCTCAGACCCAGTTCCTTTGCCTTGATGGCACAGGCAAGACCCCCAGGTCCAGCGCCAATAACTACTACATCATAAATGTCCATGTGTGCACCTCCAGTGTTGGCTCCCTACTCGGAACCCTGCAAAGGCTAATGAACCACAGAATACTTCGCCGCCAGTTCTTCAATTTTTTTTCTGGATCTTCTGAATTAAGTGTTTAAAGTTAAAGTATCGCTTCGCTCCATCTGTTTATATGGCCATCTATCGACTAGCTATTTATGGTTCTCTGTGATCGCCAAAAAACATATGCTGGACTTCATCCCTTCCTACCACTCGAACAAGCTCGTGGAAAGCTGAATAGACGAAGAAAAGAACTAAAAGCCAAATCTGAATCGCCCAGAATCGGGGCCATACAACCTCTCCCCATAAATGCTGATTCGCGGCAAGCACGCTTCCGTACTCTGTAAGGAACGGAAACAAATGTTCAACATATCGAAATAAAAATGCCGCAAATATATATATGAAGGTTTTCCACACTGCGTTATAGATCGATGGTTTATCTGGAAATTTGTTAATGAACGGCAGCTTGTCAGCGAT
>MAXP01000140.1:0-580 GCA_001751085.1 Desulfobacterales bacterium C00003060
AACTGTTGGGCAAAACCCTGATGCTGCTGAGTATTCGGGTGTGAAAGTTGCCAGGACAATTATTTTAGCTATGGTGATCAGTGGATTCATTGCCGGGATAGGCGGTGCAGTTGAGACTCAAGGAGTGGTTGGGCGATACCAGCCCGGGTTCAATGTTGGTTTGGGTTTTGATGGAATCACGATTGCATTATTAGGAAAGACAAACCCGTTTGGGGTCATTCCGGCTGCAATTTTGATTGGAGCAATGGAGGCTGGATCAAGCCAAATGCAGTTTTCAGCGGATGTTGCCAAAGAAATTGTTGACGTGATTCAAGCGTTGATATTGTTCTTCATTGCCGCAGATATTATCATCCGCTGGCTGCTGCGTATGGGAGAAGAAGAGGAAGGAGTCAAATTCACAACGGGCTGGGGTTAATCAAGAGGTGGATATGGATAGATCAAATTTCTGGAAGGGATTCTTTCGACAACAGCGACCGCTAATTATCCTGGGCAGTCTAGTAGTCATTGTGATATTGTATTTTTATTTGACAACCCCAGTTATCACGGAGGCTGTTCTCGCCTCTGCTGTTCGCCATGCTAC
>MAXP01000140.1:736-2260 GCA_001751085.1 Desulfobacterales bacterium C00003060
CTAAAGATAGATCAGATTATTGGTGGAACGGTGATCAATATCATTGCTGTTGGATTAACAGGCTATTTTTATCAGGCAGGTTTGACCACAGAAGGCAAACTGGCACCAATCGCTCTGGGAAAATTGGCGGAAATCCCAATCATTGGACGCCCTTTGTTTAATAATCCGCCGATAACTTATGCAACTATTGTTTTGGTGTTTGTTGTTCACTATGTCCTGTTCTATACCCGGTGGGGTTTGCGTACGCGTGCTGTTGGAGAACACCCCAAAGCCGCGGATACTCTAGGTGTCAATGTATACAAAATTCGCTACATAAATGTTATTCTTGGGGGAGCGATAGCAGGTTTGGCAGGAGCCTTCCTTACCCTGGAGGCAGTGGGATCATTCGAGCGATTAATGACGAATGGACGGGGATTTGTCGCTTTGGCTGTGATGATATTCGGTAGGTGGACACCTCTCGGTTCCTGGGGAGCAGCCTTGTTGTTTGGGGTGACATCCGCTATTCAGACTCAGATTCAATTTGCAGGAGTGATAGATATTCCCCATCAGTTTATAGGTATGTTGCCCTATTTACTCACGATTATTGTTTTGGCAGGTATGGTTGGCAAGTCACGCCCCCCAGCTGCTGATGGAATCCCTTACGAAAAAGAATAATCAGTTGGAAAAGAGAATTCCTATGAATGAAAATATACCCTTAGCATTAGAAGCTCGTAAGATTACAAAACGATTTCCTGGAGTGGTCGCGAACAATCGAGTTGATTTCTCACTAAAAAAAGGTGAGATACACGGGCTCTTGGGTGAAAACGGAGCAGGGAAGTCTACTTTGATGAATGTGATTTACGGCCTCTATTCCGCTGATGAGGGCGAATTATTTATTGATGGGGAGATGGTTGAGATAAATAACCCTCATGATGCCATCGATCTCCAGATAGGAATGGTCCACCAGCATTTCATGCTGGTACCAGTATTTTCTGTAACCGAGAACATCATTCTTGGTGCGGAGGTGATGAAGGGAACTACTTTGGACCTAAATAAGGCGCGCCAGGACATCACCCGATTGTCAGAAGGATACGGACTCAAAGTTGATCCAAGAGCAATAATTGAAGAAATCCCGGTGGGTGTTCAACAGCGAGTTGAAATTCTCAAGGCTCTTTATCGGGACGCAAACATTCTGGTTTTTGATGAACCAACCGCTGTCCTCACACCTCAGGAAGCAGATGACCTTTTCCGGATTATGAGACAGCTGACAGAGCAGGGAGTATCGATTGTATTCATCACCCATAAGCTCCGGGAAGTCATGGATGTTGCTGATCGCATCACGGTAATGAGAAGGGGTGAGGTAGTAGGAACGACAACTCCCCAAGAGATAGATAAAAGGGGTTTGGCGGAGATGATGGTTGGACGAGAAGTAATTCTGGAAGTTGAAAAAGAACCAGCTTCTCCAGCAGAACCTGTACTGCAAGTAATGAACCTGTCAGTGAACGATGAAAGAGGAATGGGAATTGTCCATGATATCTCTTTTGA
>MAXP01000141.1 GCA_001751085.1 Desulfobacterales bacterium C00003060
CGTGGAATCTCACCGTGGAGGCAACCACTCAGGGCTATCAAGCCCTTACTGCAATCGGCAAGTATTGCTTTGTCAACCCGGGGCTTGTAATAGAAGCCCTCCAAGGAAGCTGCAGTAACCAGCCGACAAAGATTGTGGTATCCTTCCTTGTTTTTAACCAGCGCTACTAGATGGAACAAACCCCCTTTGTCACGAGGAGTTTTGTCAAACCGGCTTGAGGGGGCTACATAAAGCTCGCATCCAATTATTGGCTTTATGCCGGCCTTGTATGCCTTTTCATAAAACTCGATGACACCATACATAGTGCCGTGATCAGTGATGGCTAAAGACGTCATCTGGTAGGAGGCGGCCCGCTTTAAGAGAGGATCAATGCGGATTGCCCCATCAAGGAGGCTGTATTGAGTATGGACATGGAGGTGGACAAAACCAGCGGAGGGCATCATTCTAACCGATAGTTGGGAGCTTCCTTGGTAATGATCACGTCATGCACATGGCTCTCGCGCAAGCCGGATGGTGTGATACGAACAAATCCCGCCTTCTGCCACAATTCCTCGATGCTCCGGCAACCGGCATAACCCATGCCTGCCTTCAAACCGCCAACGAGCTGGTAGACGCAACCGGAGAGCGACCCTTTGTAAGGAACCCGGCCGACGATTCCTTCAGGAACAAGCTTGGCATCTTCGACAAGATCTTCTTGATAGTATCTATCCCTGGCCCCCTTTTTCATGGCCTCCAAAGACCCCATGCCTCGATATACCTTATAGCTTCGGCCTTGAAACAAAATGGTCTCCCCCGGACTTTCCTCTGTACCGGCAAAAAGACTCCCGATCATCACCGCATGGGCGCCAACAGCGATCGCCTTGGTTATATCACCTGAAAACTTGACGCCACCGTCAGCAATCAGAGGGACACCGGTTCTCTCGCTGACAGGTCTGCAGTTCATAATAGCGGTAACCTGGGGGACTCCAACCCCTGCAATGATACGTGTGGTGCAGATGGAGCCTGGCCCAATACCGATCTTCACTCCGTCAGCGCCTGCCCTGATCAGGGCCTCAACCCCTTCCGGGGTGGCCACGTTACCTGCAGTTAACTGGATACCCTTGAAGGTGCCTTTCAACTGTTCAACCGCCCTTAACACACCGAGGCTGTGACCATGAGCTGTGTCGATCACTATCACATCAGAGCCGCTCCCGAGGAGGGCCTCTGTGCGTTCTTCCATATCAGGGCCGATTCCCACTGCAGCGCCGACCCGGAGCCTGCCCAGATCGTCCTTGCAGGCATTCGGATATTTTCGGATCTTCTCTATGTCCTTAATGGTGATAAGTCCTTTCAAAGAACCCTCGTCATCTACTACCAGAAGCTTTTCGATTCGGTGTTCATGCAGCAGTTTCTTGGAGTCCTCAAGTGTAATCCCCTCAGAAACAGTAACCAGGTTGTCTCTGGTCATGACATCAGAGACCTTCTTGCTTAGATCCGTTTCAAACCGAAGATCCCTATTGGTTACAATACCGACCAAGTGCTTTTCCTTGACAACCGGGACACCGGAAATGCGATGCTTTTCCATGAGTGTGAGCACGTCATGGATAGGCCTTTCAGGATCAATGATCAAAGGATCAACAATCATGCCACTCTCAGACTTCTTGACATTGTCCACCTCCTGAGCTTGGCTCTTCACGCTCATATTTCGATGAATAATGCCTATTCCCCCTTCTCTGGCCAGGCTGATAGATGTTTGAGCCTCTGTTACCGTATCCATGGCTGCACTTATGATGGGAATATTGAGAGAAATTCTCGTGGTCAGACGGCTTTTCACGTCAACATCCCGGGGCAATACCTTCGAATAGGCAGGAGCCAGTAAAATATCGTCAAATGTTAGACCTTCTTCAAAGGCGGGATGCGACATGGCCCTCTCCTGTATCTTTTCTTAGAATTTGGAAGCCTACCAGATGAATCCTTTTCGGCAACATCTTATCAAGGTAGGCAGAATCAATTCCCTTGACAAGACGATATCATAAAACTATAGGAAAGCAATGCTAATACACCTCAATCCCAAAAATCCGCAACCCCGTATGATTCAAAAGATTGCAGAGGCACTGGAAGACGGTGCGACTATTGCCTACCCCACTGACACCCATTATGGTGTCGGCTGCGACATCATGAACAAGAAGGCCACGGGCAAGATCTATCGTCTGAAACAGCGACGCCATAAGAAACCTTTCAGTTTTATCTGCGCCGACCTTAAGAACATCAGTCAATACGCAAAGGTCTCCAATTATGCCTACAAAACAATGAAAAGGCTTCTCCCTGGTCCTTACACATTTGTCCTGGAAGGGTCCAAGCTTGTTCCAAGGATGATGCTTACAGCACAAAAGACAGCCGGTATTCGTGTCCCGGACCACCCCATCTGCTTGGCCCTGGTCAAACAACTCGGCCGCCCCATCATATCTACAAGCGCCACCCTTCCAAATGGTGAAATCCTGTCCGGCCCATCAGCGATCTTCGATACCCTTGGGGCTCAAATCGATATTGTCATAGATGGCGGGCCGGCGCCTGGACGGCCTTCAAGCGTGGTGTCTCTTATCAGTGATATACCTGAAGTAATCCGGGTTGGGCTTGGGGACGTAAGTATTTTTCAGCAGGATTAGCCGGTCAACCTATTGATTGATACGTTTGGATAGACTTTCCGACGGCTTAAAGGAGACAATCCAACGCTTGGGTATGTATATCGGTGTCTCAGTCTTGGGGTTTCTTCCCTTTATCGGTCTGCGCTCCTTTATCTTGAAGCGACCCAGGCCTCGCAGTTCAATAGCCTCGCCTTGCATGAGGGCCTGCGTCATGCTTTCAAGAAGGGCATCCACAACAGCCGACATATCCTTGTTGCTGATACCAGGAAATGCCTTTATCAAGGAATTTGTCAGGTCATGCTTAACCATTGTCTACGCCTCGACCCGGGAAATATAGATACCCGGAATGAAGCGCAGCACTTGTGGTCCTGTCTATCGCCTCTGCCAGAGTAGAACCCAAAATGAATTCAAGCATAGAAAACTTTTTTTTCTCAGCATACACTACGGATGGCTCCCCCTTGATACCTCCAAGTTCGGCCGCCATTGCAATTGCATCCTCCATGTTGCCAAGGCTGTCGAGCAAGCCGAGTTCTTGTGCCTGTTGCCCGGATAAGATACGACCATCGGCGATAGCCCGAACCTTTTCCTCAGATATCTTTCTCCCTTCAGCCACTGCTTTGACAAACTGCTGATACACATTGTCAACAAAACCCTCCAGTAGCTTCCTCTCTTCGGGGCCAATCTTGCGAAATGGAGAGCCCGTATCCTTATAACGCCCACTCTTTATGATTTCGGCCGAAACTCCAATTTTTTTCAGCAACTCCTCTATATTGGGAAATTCCACAATCACCCCAATACTACCAGTAATAGTGCCGGGATTTGCCATGATATGATCGGCTGCCGCAGCCACATAGTACCCGCCTGATGCTGCTATAGCACCCATGGAGACTACTACTTTTTTGAAACGGGTCGTTTTCTGTACCTCTGAGTAAATTTCTTGTGAAGGCCCAACCCCACCTCCGGGCGAATCGATCCTCAGAACAATGGCCTTAACATCCTTATCTTTTCTATATCTCTTGAGATGTAAAATAATCGGTTTGGGATCAGCGATAATCCCCTTAATTTCCACAACTCCAACCTTTTCGCCAAATTCAAAGGCAGAGCCCCTTATACCGAAAAGCAAAAGGGCCATAACGCTGATAATCATTACCGCCCCAATACCGCCGACAACCAATAGAAAAAATAAGATGGGATGTCTTCTTCTAAACATTATATGCCTGTCAGCCAAACCTACGCCACTTTATTGGTTCCCTGTTCACCAACCTCAGGTTCCACAGCCTCCTGTTCACCCGGGTCAGCCGCTTCCCCGGCTTCATCCAAAGACACTTGCTCGGTTTCTTCTTCCCCTGTGACTTCCGTACCGCCTTTCTCCTCAGAGTCCTCAACCTTCTCAGCAGATGCCTCAGAAGCTCGTTCGAGCATATCCTGATTTGCTGCTTTTTCTTTGAGGTTCTCTTTCAGAAGCTCGCCCAAGCTTGATTGAGATCCCTTGTAAGTGTTCAGGTAGTTGACGACCATGTCATGTTCTTCTTGCATATCAAGTTGCTTTATCGAAAGGCCAATGCGTCTGTCTTTGGGATTGATATTGATTACCTTGGCCGAAACAATGTCTCCAACTTGGAATCTGCCCACAGGGGTCTTTATCTTCTCACCACTCACTTCTGAAACATGGATAAGTCCTTCAATACCCTCCTCCAGCTCAACAAAAAGACCAAAATCCGTGACATTGGTTATGGTGCCTGTAATCTTGTCTCCTACCTCGTATCGTTCAGGGATCGTCTCCCATGGATCTTTCTGGAGTTGCTTGATCCCAAGTGAGAATCTCTCGTTTTCCTTGTCAATATTAAGGACAATCGCCTGAACTACGTCGCCTTTCTTGTAAAGTTCAGATGGATGCTTGATACGCTTGATCCATGAAATGTCGGATATGTGCACTAAACCGTCAATCCCCTCGTCAATTCCGATAAACACGCCAAAATCCGTAATGTTCTTGATCTTTCCTTCAATAGTGGTCCCTACTGGATACTTTTCGCTAACGACATCCCATGGGTTCGGCGCCACTTGCTTCATACCCAGGGATATTCTCCTGTTATCGCTTGAGATGTTCAATACAACAGCGTCCACAGAATCGCCAACCGATACAACTTTCGAGGGATGACGTATCTTTTTTGTCCATGACATCTCTGAGACGTGGATAAGCCCTTCTATTCCTTTTTCCAGCTCAACAAAGGCGCCATAATCAGTAAAGCTTACAACTTGACCTTCAACATGGGAACCAATGGGATATTTTTCCTCAGCAGTGCTCCAGGGGTCCGGCACAAGTTGTTTTAACCCAAGCGAGACCCGTTCCCGTTCCAGATCAAGATTCAGGACTTTTACGGTAACATCCTCTCCGACCGAAAATATCTCAGAAGGATGACCTATACGTCCCCATGACATATCTGTGATATGGAGCAGGCCGTCAATACCGCCAAGATCAATAAAGGCGCCGTATTCAGTGATATTCTTCACCACCCCGGTCATGACCTTGCCTTCCTGGATTGTTGCAAGGGTTTCAGCACGCCTTCCTTCACGTTCCTTTTCAAGGATTACGCGTCTTGACAGAACAATATTGCTCCGCTTCCGATTATATTTTAGGACCTTGAATTCGAAGGTCTTGCCCACCATTTGATCCAAATCTCGTATAGGTCGAAGGGCCACCTGAGAACCAGGCAAGAAAGCAGTGACCCCAATATCGACAGACAGCCCACCCTTCACACGGCTGGTTATTACTCCCGAGACCACAGCCTCTTCATCATAGGCCTTCTTGATATCGTCCCAAACCTTGATCTTTGAAGCCTTTTCTTTGGAAAGTAAGACAACGCCACCATCGTCGTCCCAGCGTTCCATCATGACATCAATTGTGTCGCCCACGTCAGCATCAATCGTACCGTCCTGCCTTGTGACTTCGGCAATGGGTACCTGTCCTTCAGACTTGTAGCCAATATCTACCAACACAAATTCTTTGTCGACCTGAACGATCCTGCCCTGCACGACCTGGCCTTCCTCAACCCGTCTGAAGCTCTCTTCGTACATCTCCATGAAGTTTTCTTCACCACCCGCGCCTGCCTCCGCCTCGACATCGACATCCGCCTCCGCCTCGACATCGACATCCGCCTCCGCNNCGCCTCCGCCTCGACCTCCGCCTCGACCTCGACATCCTGCCCGACCGCCTCAGACTCGCTTTGTACGCCATTGCCAGACCCTTCCTCGATCTGGGCCGTTTCGTCCCCTTGAAGAACCTCCGAAGCCTTGAGACTCTGGTCGTGTTTTTCCTCTTCGTCCTGCAGTTGAATTCCCGGAAGTTCGGTTATGTTTTGTCTGTCCTCTTCCATCAAAAAACTTGCCCCCTTTTCCTTCTTGTTAACTAGTGCCTGAACGAAAACCCTCGATTGGGATGTGTCATTGCGAGAAGTGAGGAACGAACGACAAAGCAATCTCTTTATCTCCAAGAGATTGCTTCGGTCGTACCTCGCTCGCAATGAAAGGCAACCTGCAATTTAGGGGATTTTCGTTCAAGCACTAACTACCAAACTGGATACTTTGCCACTTTTTGTTTTTCATAGCAAGCATTTGCCCAAAAAACAACCTTTATTTCACATGTGCGCCCTAATATGGGAAAGCATCTCCTCAACGACCTGCTCAACTTCCAAACAGGCAGAATCGATTCTGATCGCATCAAGGGACGGCTTCAGGGGAGCCAACACCCGGCCGGAGTCGTCATCATCCCTTTTCTTCATAGCATTCTCAACCTCGGCCAAGCTTGGCCCTGCATGCCTTGCGGTCATTTCCTTGAACCGCCTAATGGCACGTGTATTAAGGTCGGCATACAGGTAAAATTTGATATCGGCATCCGGAAATACAACAGTACCCATGTCACGTCCTTCGAAAACAACTCTTCCCGTTTTTCCCATTTCCCGCTGAACATCCAGCAGGTATCTCCTTACCACGCACCTCGCGGATACTGCAGATGCAAGCATTGCGACCTCTGGGGTTCGTATGCGTTCTGTGATATCATCCCCATTGGCATACAATATTGGCCCTTTGGATCTGTTCTCCAATCTGAGTACAAGGTGGCTGCAGATTTCAGCCAGCTTGCTGTCATCATCGGGCGCACATCCCTCAGAAAGGGCAACTAGGGCAACTGCTCTGTATAGGGCGCCAGTATCAACATAGGTGAAACCAAGCCTTTCGGCCAGTCGACGACTGACCGTGCTTTTGCCGGCCCCGGATGGACCGTCTATGGTTATCAAGAGGGTCCTCATTTACCTCACCTTCCCAAGGACCTCAACAAGGCGCTGGTTTTCCTCCGGAAGCCCAACACTGATACGAATATAGTTCGGATAGCCGTATGCCGTCATAGGCCGGACAATTACACCCATTCGAAGCATCTTTTCAAAGACGATCTTTGCGTCCTGTTCCAGGTCTATGAGAAAGAAGTTCGTCTGTGTAGGAAAGTATCGAAAACCCAGCCTTTCCACTTCCTGATACAAGAAACTGAGACCTTTGTGAACATCGCTAACGGTTTTGTTAAGAAAAGCATCATCATCCAATGCGGCCAGGGCACCAACCTGTGCCAGTAAATTGGTGTTAAAGGGTTGTCTGACCCGATTTAGAAGATTTGCCAGGCCTTCTTTCATCACACCATAGCCTATGCGGAGGCCTGCCAATCCGTAGGCCTTTGAGAAAGTTCGAAGGGTCGCCACTGTCTTGTCCCCGTCCAGATAATCAAGACCAATCGGGCAGGTCCTGTCTTGCACAAACTCAATGTAGGCTTCATCCACAACAACGATCACGTCGGGCGGAACCCGCTCCAGAAATACCTCAAAGTCTGCCCTCGACACAATCGTTCCGGTAGGATTGTTAGGATTGTTGACAAAGATAATGCGCGTTTTTGACGAAACACTCTCAGCCATACCTTCCAGATCGAGTACCCGTTCTTTAAGGGCCACCTTAACGGACTTCCCGCCGCCTGCCTGTACCATGATCTCATACATCAGAAATGAGGGCTCCGGCATAATGACCTCATCACCCTCTCGAAGGAAGGCGCGAACTATGAGCTCGATGATCTCATTGGAACCGTTTCCGAGCACGATTTGATCAACTGAGACCTTTAGCTTCTCTGCCAGCCGTTTTCCCAAATAGTAGTTGCTTCCATCCGGATATCGATGCAGATCCTTCAGCGCAGCCATTATCCCCTCTAATGCCTTGGGGGAGGGGCCAATTGGGTTCTCATTGGATGCAAGTTTGATAGAACCGCTAATGCCGTATTCGCGCTCCAGTTCCTCAATCGGTTTTCCGGGCGTATACGGCTTCAGTTCAGCTATGTAATCCGGTGTTTTCATAAAGATCCTCTTGTCCTGCCTGACCGGCTCATTCTCTACAAATGGACGCCTTGCCAATTTCTACCCTGCGCGCGCAGTTGCGGAAAATATGCGGGCCTGGGGTGTCGAGCTTCACACAAGCCGCTGTATATCTGAACAATTCGTGTTAATCAACACAATTCATGTCTTGTGCCTGCTTTCTGATGGCTTGCTAAGCCCTCAAACACATGATAACCATAGTGGAAATCCGCCTGCGGCGTACTTTACGGATCTCCCGCAAAGAAGCTGAGACCTTAATGAAACCGATTCAACCCGGCATTGAAAGATTCCTGACCGATCCCCGGCTGAAACTTAAAGGAAAACGCATCGGCCTCCTGGCAAACCCAGCTTCGGTTGGATGTCTGGAGAGGAATCGAAGATTTCTGTCCTCCCGCATCCTCATTTCAAATCACTACCCGGGCCAACTCAGGGTGCTCTTTAGCCCCCAACATGGATTCTTTGCTCAAAAACAGGCTAATATGGTCACCTCGCAAGATCTGATCGACCCGGTTCTGAAGATACCGGTTTTCAGCCTTTACGGCAAGACCAGAATGCCCACTGATGCCATGCTTGAGCCCATAGATATCCTGATAGTCGACCTTCAGGATGTGGGTACACGTGTTTACACCTTTATCTACACAATGGCCTTGTGCCTGCAGGCAGCCCGCGCCTATCAAAAACACGTACTTGTACTGGACCGCCCAAACCCTATCGGGGGGACCTGTATTGAAGG
>MAXP01000142.1 GCA_001751085.1 Desulfobacterales bacterium C00003060
TGTTGTCGAGGGGGCCATTGAGGAACTTCAGGGATGAGTAATGATTCTTTAAAAAGGCTTCGGCACAGGATAGAAGACCTGGATGTTCAACTCCTTAAACTTCTAAGCGACCGCGCAGCGATTTCTGTCCAGATCGGCAATCTCAAGGCCAGGAACGGCCTGAGTATCTATGACCAAGGTCGTGAAGATGCCATATACAGACATCTGGCCCAATACAACAAGGGACCGCTGACAACCTCAGAGATTAACAGGATATTTGGCGAGATTATTTCGGTTTCGAGAAAGCTGCAGGCCCATATGGCCTCCGATGACCGTGAACAGTTGGCTGCTGACAGCGACACAAGCACGCTTGGCGTGAACACATCACTTTATGGTCTTCTTGGAAACCCTGTTGCACAGAGCATGAGTCCCCTTATGCACAATGCCGCATTCCGGATCCTTGGCATTGATGCCATCTACTTGCCTTTTGAAGTGAATGATCTGCGGGGCGCTTTAGCCGGGGTAAGGTCACTCAGAATACAAGGCGCAAGTGTTACCCATCCATTCAAGACAAGCATCCTGGGATTAATAGATGAAATAGATGTCACAGCCAGAGAGGTTGGGGCTGTGAATACCATTGTCTTTGAGGGAGACTCAATTCGTGGCCTCAACACGGACTGGATAGGAGCTGTCAGGTGCATAGAGGGATTACTCCCTGTCAAGGATAACCGTTTTGTGGTTATTGGTGCAGGTGGTGCAGCAAGGGCTGTGGTCTTTGGCATTACGCGTCAAGGGGGAAAGGTGACTCTTGTCAACAGAACAAAGGACAATGGACTCGCACTGGCCAAAGGATTTGACTTGCCTTTTGCACCCCTATCCGAGATTGAGGGCCTTAGCGGAGACTGTCTGATCAATACCACCCCTGTGGGAATGTACCCCAATGTGGGGAAGACGCCGGTACCCAAAGGCGTGTTGGGCCGTTACAAGGCTGTGGTGGACATTATTTACAATCCGTTTAGAACAAGGCTTTTGAAGGATGCAGAAGCTGAAGGGTGCCAGGTCACAAATGGCCTTGACATGTTCCTTTTTCAGGGTGCTGAACAGTTTAGGATCTGGACGGGGAAAGAGCCTCCTGTGGGGCCCATGAGAGACGTGGTCGTTGAGGCGCTCAACCAAATATGAGACGAATCAAGCCCATAAAGGGGATTAATGCGGTGATCCGCGTCCCTGGTTCAAAAAGCTATACCCAAAGGGCCCTGATCGCTTCTGCGCTTGCCGGCGGCAGATCTGTCATAAGAGATGCCCTAATCTCAGAGGATACCGGTCACCTGATAAAGGCCCTGTGTTTGCTGGGTGCCGACATAGTTGAGAAGGAGCATCATGATCTTGTGGTCGAGGGGACTGGTGGCAAACTGGTTGCGCCCGCTTCGGCCCTTTATCTCGGAAACAACGGGACCGGACTCCGGTTTCTCGCCGGCACGGTTTCTTTGGGGCATGGCACCTTTGTGCTTGATGGCAACGCCCGCATGCGGCAAAGGCCTATCCAGCCCCTTGTTGATGCCCTAAACAAGATGGGGGTTATGGCTCGGTGCATTGAAGCAAATGGGTGCCCCCCTGTGGAGGTCCGGGCAAGAGGGCTTCCAGGTGGCAAGACACGCCTGGAAGGAGGACTCAGCAGCCAGTATCTATCATCCCTCCTTTTGGCCGCACCTTATGCTGAAAGAGATACGGAGATCGAGGTCCTCACGCGCCTTCCTTCTTGGCCGTATATAAAGCTGACACTGGATGTGATGGCGCATTTTGGAGTGGAGGTCTCAGTCCTGGAACGCGGTTTTTTTTGCGTTGAGGGCCTTCAAACCTATAACCCAAGAGAGTATGTTGTAGAGGGCGATGCCTCAAGTGCTACCTATTTTATGGCTGCTGCCGCCATCCTTGGCCAGACCGTAAAGATACCTAATATCAATGCCGGCTCCCTTCAGGGGGATTTGCGTTTCTTGGACATCCTGGAGGCCATGGGATGCAAGGTGTCAACATCGGGAGAAGGGGTTCAGGTAACCGGGCCGTTGTCCAACCATGAAGAGCTTTCTTTTGATTTGAACGACGTGCCGGACATGGTTCCAGCGCTTGCTGTGGTCTCTGCCTTCAGGAAAGGAAAGACCGTCCTGAAAAACATAGGGCATCTCCGGGTTAAGGAATCGGATAGGGTTGCCGCCCTGACGCATGAACTTAAGAAGATCGGCGCACGGGCTGACGAAAAAGCAGAAGAGATGACCGTTCAGGGGATCGCTGCCCATGGAGCCGAGATAGAGTGCTACAATGACCACCGGATCGCCATGAGCTTTGCCATAGCAGGGCTGGCCATAGAAGGCATTTCAATAAAGGATCCGGATTGTGTCAAGAAATCGTTTCCGGATTTTTGGGAAAAACTGGAATCCCTTGGTTAGATTGGGGAGTAGGGTGTGAATGTCGTCCTGATTGGATATAGGTGTACAGGCAAGACATCCGTGGGGATAGCCCTTTCCAAGATGCTTGGGAAGGGTTTTTGTGACACGGATGACTACATCGAAGAAAAGGTCAAAAGGCCGATTAGCGATATGGTGGCAAAGGAAGGTTGGGCCTTTTTTCGGGCAAAGGAAAAAGAGGCGATCCGTGAGGTGTCGTCCTTTCAGAATTGCGTGATTGCTGCGGGCGGGGGCACGATTCTGGATAATGAAAACGTCAAGAATCTCAAAAAAAATGGAGTCGTCGTTTTGCTTGAGGCCACAACTCAGATCATCCATGAACGAATGCGTTGTGATAAGAGGACCGACCAGCAAAGACCAAGCCTGACCGGAAAAGACCCTTTCAAGGAAATAGAAGACGTTTTGGAATTCAGGAGACCTTTTTACAGAGGGGCCATGGATTTTTCTGTGGATACGACATCTAAAAGCATTGACCGGATTCTTGATGAAATTCTCCGGAAACTGAGAGACCATGAGGGGATAGATGGCAGGAAACACATTCGGACAGGCCTTTAGGGTTACCACGTGGGGTGAGTCCCACGGAAAGGCCCTGGGAGTGGTTATCGATGGATGCCCCCCCCGGTTGCCTCTGGCCGAACCTGATATTCAGGAGGCGTTGGACAGAAGGAGACCGCAAGGGGCTGCCTCAAGTACGCCAAGGCGAGAACCTGACAAGGTAGAAATCCTTTCTGGTGTGTTTGAAGGAAGGACTACAGGAACACCTATCCTGCTCATTATTTATAACAAGGATGTGGACAGCAGGGCATATAAGGCGATTAAGGATGTCTTTAGGCCAGGCCATGGAGACATCACATACCAGAAAAAGTACGGGATGCGTGACTACAGAGGCGGTGGCAGGGCCTCGGGCAGAGAGACAGTGGCACGGGTTGCAGCAGGTGGTGTGGCAAGAACAGTTCTGGAGCAGGATGGTATCAAGGTAAGGGCCTATACCTTTGAGCTTGCGGGGATTAGAGTGCAGCAGGTGGACCTGGAGGCTGTAAATATGAACCCCTTTTTTGCTCCGGATTTGGATGCAGCAGAGCGGATGGGGGAAAGGATAAGGGAGATCAAGGCATCCGGCGACTCGGCAGGGGGAATCGTTGAGGTGCTGGTTGAGGGATGTCCTCCTGGACTGGGGGAACCCGTTTTTGATAAGCTGGATGCGGACCTTGCAAAAGGTCTCATGAGTATTGGGGCTGTAAAGGCCGTTGAAATCGGAGTGGGTCTGGGGGCAGCGCGGTTACTCGGTTCTGAATGCAACGACGAGATCATGCCCAAAGGATTTGTGACAAACCGGTCCGGGGGAATTCTTGCAGGTATCTCCAATGGCGACGAGATTGTTGTCAGAGCTGCGGTGAAGCCTATACCCTCGATCGAGATCGAACAAAAAACCATTGATATTCACTCAAGGCCTACGACCATCTCTGTTAAAGGGCGGCATGACGTTTCTGCTATTCCGAGGATCGTACCAGTGTGTGAGGCCATGGTGAGGCTGGTGATTGCGGATCACTTGCTGAGGCAGAAGGCTCTATGATTCCGGACTCTCCTGCCTCGCCTGTCATGTACGAAATGGGCTTATCCCAAGCGGTCGGCAATGGCGGGCAGGTTTGTGGGGATGTGGAAGCGGTCGGTTTTCCTCTGCAAAACGTTCAAAAACTGGCGTATGGTGATGAAAATACAACCTTTGAACCCCTGAACCTTTGAACCCGTGAACGGTTACCAATATTGGTATGACATCCAGTGAGTGGAATAGTCGACAGCATCAAAGAGATCGGAATCCTTCCTGTCAGTATTTCCATAACTGCTCTCCTGATTATTCTGATAACCGTTTTCTTAATCATTAGAAGGAAGAAGTTTAAATCCGTAGTTCTTAAGGAAACTTGCGGAGTACATGCATTTCCTAAAACTACTCATGAGTTAACGTTATATCTTAAAGACAACTTGGTTAAACTTCTCGAAGACATCGATGAAGAAAGATTTAAGCAAGCTCATGAGACCGTGGAGGGGTATCTAAAAACAATAAGTGAGAACTTCCTACTTGTTGTGTTTGGTGAGTTTAATGCTGGAAAGTCCTCTTTCATAAATGCATTGTTAGGTGAGGAGATTTTGGCCACAGGGATTGTTCCGACAACAGCAACTATTAACAGGATATGTTACGGTGATACTGCCAAACAGGAGATTGTCTTTAATGATGGCAGGACTCAGGTGGTTGAAGATAAAGAAGCCTTATTCTCATATCTGGTTGATGAGGAAAACTTAAAACGGATTGATTACGTTCGCACCTTCTATCCATCAAACAAACTTAGACATTTAGACATTATAGATACACCAGGTCTGAATTCTGTTTTTACATATCATGAAGAAAGGGCGCTGGATTTTGTCCATAAGGCTGATGGAGTACTCTGGTTATTTCATCCTCATCAAGGTGGGAGTCAATCTGAGAAGGAGTACCTACAGGGCATTAAAGACTACGGGAAGCATATCATCGGAATTATGAGTCATAAGGATACGATCAAATCAGACGAGGATATTAGCAGATTGAAGGATTTCATAGTTGACAATTTCGGGGACTTCATTGATCAACTCTTCACAATCTCTTCTCGACAGGCACTTCAGTCTACTATATCAGGGGACGAAAGAGGCTATGTGGAGAGCGGTATTGGCGAAACGGAGGAGTATCTCACACAAAACATCTTTGATAGAACTAAGAGAGCCAAGATTGAATCAGTAATCCTCTCTTCACAAAAAAGTGCATCACATGTGTCTATGGTAATGGGCCGGGAACTTGAGCAATTAAACGAGACCAAAGAATTTTGGGATTGCATTGCCGGGATTATAGCTCAGGAAGATTCCTCAATAAACAGGGACATACACCGTCGCGTCTTAAGGAATTTGCAGTTCTATTTTGAACAACCACGTGCGTTTGCCCGCCAGGAAATCGAGAAGGTGTTTTCATGCAAGGAAAAGTTTTTCGCCTGTTTTCGGAGAAAACGAGACTTCACTTTTTCCCTAAATAACGAGTTTTGGGAAACGTTGGACACAGGGGGTCTTGAATCGTCAATCGGTGCAATTATAGAGCACATAAAACAACGCAGACATGAAATCCTTAAGAGGGTTGAAATGGAATTGATCATAGAAAACGAAAAGAGAAAGAAGTCTGGACAAGAACTTCTTGGTATTGAAAATAACAGGTTAGCAGAGGAAATACACGATCAATCTCCTTTTGAGAATAATGAGGAGAACCTTGCTCAAACATTTCTTCAGGAGGACGTTCCAAGGGTCTTTTCTGCTCATATATCTTTTGCGGAACTCTATGGAACCAGGGGGAAATGTTTTTCACAAGCAAAGGCCGAACTTGAAAGAATGGTATTCGGATCCATTTTGGACAGGCAAAAGATGTTGTTTAGGCATATAATGAACAGGTTGATTAGAATGAACGAGAAAGTAAATAACAGGTTAGTACAATACTTGTCAGCATGTATTTTGCGAGGCAGTAGTGATCCTGACGAATTCAGAGACATGATGAGTTTATTGGAAAGACAGAAAAAGGGAATTGATGATGTAGTAGATAATCTCAAGCGCCTGTGCGTGTGTGGTAATCTCGGCGATGAAAGCAGTGTCAATGTCAATTGAATGCACACTTCAATCTATTCTGAAAGCGAGTTCTTCCGTCCTCGCGCCCCTAAAGCTCAAAGAGACTGAGAAAAAGGTTAACGATCTACTTAAAAGGCTTAAGGATAAATTTGTAATATTGGTATTAGGGGAATTCAGCTCGGGGAAATCGACATTTATCAATGCGTTCCTCAAGGAGAATATACTATCCACGTCTATTTTGCCGGAGACTGCGGCTATAACCGTAGTTGCGTATGGCAGAGAAAAAAAGGCCCGGATTGTTTATAAGGATCTTAGAAAACATGAGATAAATGATGAGACTGAGTTGAATCTAATCAAAAGAGATGCAGCGGGGATAGATAGGGTGGAGTTTTTTTATCCTCTTCCACAGCTCAACAGCTTTCTGCTGGTTGATACGCCTGGGCTTAATTCAGTTTTCACAGAGCATGAAGAAACAACTAAGGAGTTTCTCCATAAAGCAGATATGGTTATCTGGATTTTTGATGCCTTGAAAGTCGGGAAATTGCGGGAGAAAGAATATCTTGAATATACAAAGGAATATCCCGGGGAAATGATAGGAGTTGTCAACAAGATCGATTTAGTAGATCAGAAAGACCTCGCTGTGTTGCATCAATTCCTGGAAAGTCATTTTCAGGGGCTTTTCAGCAAGATATTCTTCATGTCTTCTGTGGGGGGCGACGGATTTGACTACAATGCGGAGGAGGACAGGAATTATCACGGGAACGTTGGGTTTAAGGATTTCGAGGATTTTCTTTTCCAAGAAATAATCCCTGCAAGGAAAATGTTTAAATGTAAGGGAACACTGAGCAGCTTGAGTCGTATTCTTGGAGAAACCTGTATATCTTTGGACAAAGGCGAGAGAGATCTTATTGACAAAAAGAGTACGCTTAAGGAAGTGACAGGCAGACTTAGAGAGATCAAAGGGTATCTCACAGACCGGTTGTGCGATATAATATCAGATGCAATGAGGATTTTTGCGAACAATAGCAAGAAATCATGCAGATCTCTTCTGAAGGAGGAGGTTAACATCGTTAAAGCCTTATGGCATATATCCAAACCTCCTGATATAGTAAAAGATTTTAATAAACATGTTCTTGGCGAAAAGCTTGTGAAGAACTTTTTTAATAGTATTGCAAGGAATATGGAAGGTGTCTTGATAAAAGGATGGAAAGGAAGGATTAATCAGGAGGATATTCAAAGTTCCGTGCAGATTCCCACATCTTGTCCACGGTTAGGATCTGAGCTTGATGGAATGGTGAATGAACTCTTTTTTCGCGTAGCAGAGAAAATGTTGCCGCTTGTCCTCATATGTATTGTTGCCACGTTTATATTACTTGCCATCCGGACTGTCACATTCGCAGCTTTTATCCCCACTTTTATCATAATACTCGGTGTTATTCTCGGCCAGTGGTATTTGGTCAAAAAGCAAAGGGGTCTTGTTAATCATTTCTCGCAAGCTATAGATGAATATTTTGAGGCAATGACTGAAAGAATCAAAGTAGTGGCTGCAAATCTCAACGAGAGACTATTCTTTAAGGCTCAGGAGAAAGTAATCTCTGATATGTTGGGTTACAATATTTCCTGTGGTGAAGTTGAAGACAGGCTGGTTTCGATACGCAGGGCAAGAGATGAACTGAAGAATCTCTTGGGGGAAGCAAGCATGTTGGAAAGAGAGATTTCTCTTTTGGATAAACATACGCAAAAATCAGGGTAGGGGGCGAACCTAAGGGAGCTATGTACCACGCATACCTTGGCATCAGCAAGAATCCTTTTGCTCTTACGCCCGACCCCCGCTTTCTTTTCATGAGCCGGCATCACAGGGAGGCGCTGGCCCATCTTCTTTATGGGATGGGGGAGGGTGGAGGTTTTGTCCAACTCACGGGTGAAGTGGGAACAGGCAAGACCACCTTGTGCCGCAGCCTGTTAGAACAGGTGCCGGAGAATGTAGATGTGGCACTGATTCTAAACCCCAAACAGACAGCAGTGGAACTGGTGGCCTCTATCTGCGATGAATTGCATGTTTCTTACAAGGCAGGCACTGACAGCCTCAAGATGCTCATCGACCTGCTCAACCGTCACCTGCTGTCAAGCCACGCCAAAGGCCAGAGAACCGTGTTGATTATCGATGAGGCACAAAATCTGAGCGTCGAGGTGTTGGAACAGCTCCGGTTGTTGACCAACCTGGAGACAACCACCCAGAAGCTCTTGCAGATCATCCTCATTGGCCAGCCCGAGCTCCAGACATTGATGGCTCGCTCTGAGTTGCGGCAGTTGGCCCAGCGAATAACGGCCCGCTATCACTTGACCCCTTTGCTATCGGATGAGACCATTGCCTATATCCGGCACCGGTTAGAGGTGGCGGGCTGTAAACAACAGTTGTTCACCCGGGGTGCCTTGCGTCTTGTCCATAAGCTCTCGAGGGGAGTTCCCCGCGTTGTGAACATTGTTTGCGACCGTGCGCTGCTTGGCGCCTATGCCCTGCAACGAGAAAGCATCAACCGGGCACTAGTGCGCAAGGCCATGGCAGAAGTAATGGGACAAACGGGAAGTCAACGGAGCCGGCGTTTAGCAGGATGGGCAACAGCCTGCTTGCTGCTGGCCTTGGTGGGAGCGGGATGGAGGTTTATGCCGTGGCCGATATTGACCAAACCCCAACCTCCTGCAGAAAAGCAAGGCTCTATTAGTGGAGCTGCGGGCCATGTCAGGCCTGAAACAACGATGGACAAGGAGACCCTGCCGGAGCCGGATACAGAACAGGACCCGCAGCAGGCAAGTGTCAGTGAGGAGCCGGCCATACTTGCGGAGTTACTGGACGGAGGCACGGTTAAGACTGATACTGAAACGGCGTTTGCCACTTTGTTCGAATGCTGGCAGTTGGCTTACCAGGACTTACCGGGGATAACGGCTTGTGAACGTGCTGTGGCCGCCGGTCTGGGCTGCCTTCACGGCAGAGGCAATTGGACTAACCTGCGATACTATAACCGCCCGGCTATACTGAAGCTGAAGGACGGTTCCCGGCAACCGCATAATGTGGTGCTCGTTGCCCTGGAAAATGGTGATGTTACCCTGGACTTTGCTGGACAACAGGTTACCTTACCACGTGCGCAAGTAGCTCCCTTTTGGTTCGGTGGCTTCACCCTGTTGTGGAACCCCCCTCCGTTCAGCGCTTCCTTGCTCCGAGAGGGCAGTGTTGGCTCTGACGTGCTCTGGCTCAGAGCGCAATTGGACCATGTGGAGGGTGTGGTGGACAGTCCGGATGGGAAGACTCCAAGTCCTGTGTTTGACAAGATCTTGAGAAGACGGGTAGTGAGCTTTCAGCGTAGCCATGGCTTAAGGCCGGATGGTGTTGTGGGAGCGGAGACACTGATCCAGTTGAATACGGCTGCCGGTGATTCGTCCGTCCCGGTCTTGTGCAGGTTGCCCTAAGGGCTGGGTCAAAAATAGCTTGGTAGACACGCAGTGAAGCTTTGCTCTATTGGCGCTCAGATAAAAAGTTCCTTGGAAAGCAGAAGATTGCTGACCCCAAAAACATTATCTTGAAATCGGCATCCTTCATTGACCAGTTTACACTTTTTTCGAAAAAGCGTGTATTATCGAATTGAA
>MAXP01000143.1:0-6321 GCA_001751085.1 Desulfobacterales bacterium C00003060
TGAAATCCTTTTGTTCCTCTGCCATGGTCTCCTCCCTCGTGTAAGCCTCACCGTTCGGCACAAAAAACGCAGTACTTCAGAAACGCGGAAACTGAAAAGATTTCCCCTATCCCCGCTTTACGAAAGGGGGCAACTGCATTGAAGTCCCCCTTTTTTAAAGGGGCATTCAGGGGCATTTGGCAAGGCATCGTCATATTCGTAAGGCAATTTCCAAATTTCTGATACTTATTTATATGTTCTGTACACCACATTGTCAAGGTGCTCGTCCACGACACAGGGCTGAAGCATGAATGAACCGAATAGAGGTCTCCTTAAGTCATGGATTTGGAGGACTCTTTCAGAAAGCTTCTTATCAGAAGTCTAAGAGTTCTTATTGGCATTTATCTTGCGTGGCTAAGGTTACCGAACAAACTCTTTGGGTTTTGTTTGTCATACGAAAATAGCAAACCAAATATCATCATGATTTCAAAAAGGATCAAACAATTATTGCTTGGAAGCATGATCTTGATTGGTCTGGCTGCACCTCTGACCAGCATAGCAAGAGCTGAAACCAGAGTGAGCCGGGAATACATGGACAATACGGCAACATCTCTTGGTTGCAGGGACGCCGATTATAGGCCAAAATACTACACCACCGCTCATCAAGCATTGGAGTTGGAGTCAGAACTGAGCGCTAACTCGAATTACAGACTCATTGATGAAATCATTGATGAAGTGAGGAGGCGGGCCAGACTAAGCTCGTATTACTCCAAGGAAGAGGCCACCAGTGTTTTTCAAACCATTGATAATGTTCTCATAAATTTCTTGCACAGGTCAACGGTGCTTTTGAGTGATTCTTTGGAGCCTCACAAACTGGATAAAGAACTTGTTGAATCCATAAGAAATAAAGAAATTTCTGGTGAAAAGGATAGAGAAGGCCAGTTCTCTGTTACATCCAGACAGAAAGCTCATGTATTGGCACATCCTGACGAGGACTTCTATCTTACCGATTGCGATGCACTCTCATTGATCTATTATGGTGTGGGCGAGGTCTTAGATTTCCCCATCCGATTAGTAGGTGCCCCAGGGCATACTTTCGTTAGATGGCATTTTTCTGATGGAAATTATCTAAACTGGGAGACTACTTGTGGAGAAACACAGACCAATGAATTCTATGAGAAGAGGTTCAACATATCCGATATTTCAATAAGAAAAGGAGTGTTTCTCAGCAGCTTAAACAAAAACGAAGTTCTCAACTACACATATTCTAATCGCGGGCAGGTCTGGAGCAGTAAAGGCGATTATGACCGTGCTATTGATGATTACACAAGAGCGATTGAGCTATATCCCAAATCCATCTACAGTTACTTCAATCGCGGGAACGCCTGGCTTAGAAAAGGCAATCCCGATGAGGCTATAGCCAATTACACAAAGGCGATTGAATTACATTCCAATTTCCAGAAAGCTTATTATCACAGCGGACACGCTTGGTTTAAAAAAGGCAATTTCGATGAGGCTATAGCCAATTACACCAAAGCAATTGAGTTAGACCCAAAATCCAGCTCTGCATACTATTATCGCGGGATTGCCTGGTCAGGAAAAGGTGAATTTGATAGAGCTATACTGGATCATAATAAGGCGGTCGAATTAGACCCAAAATTTCAACAAGCATCTTTCTATCGTAGGCATTCCTGACAGGCAAGCGATCAGGGTCCATCACACTGCACCGCATTATTCCGACAACCTTCGGTTCGGATCTGCATAAGGAATTCCAAGTCCTGAATCACTTCAGATTGATATCCCAGCTTTTGAGATGTTCCAGGGCTTGATGGTCTGTCATATCGCACTGGACGGGTGTAATGGAAATGCAGTTTCTGGAAAGGGCTGCACCGTCCGTATCCACGTCCTGATCGAAGATCTGGGTTTCGACCCCTTGCCAGTAATAGGTTTGAGCTCTCGGATCGGTTCTCCTGTGAAACATCTCCTTCAGGCGGGACACCCCCTGCCTGGTTATTCGAACCCCCTCAATCTGACCCGCGGGGCAGGCCGGGACGTTCACATTCAGGAATGTACCCAAGGGGAGACCGTTTTCTATAATCTTATCAATCAGGATACCGACAAAATCCGCTGCCACCCGGTATTCGTTATCCGGATTGGGGGTTTGTGAAACCGCTATGGCAGGCATTCCCATGAGGGCAGCTTCCTTGGCTGCAGATACGGTTCCGGAATAATTGAGATTGAACCCCACGTTGGGCCCGGGGTTGATTCCAGATACTACCATGTCAGGCCGGGCTTCCATGAGCTCAAGAACTGCCAGTTTGACGCAGTCGGCAGGTGTCCCACTGACTGCGTGACCCGAACCCCCATTTGTTTGAATCCTATTGACCCTTAATGGATGTAGCAGCGTAATGCTATGCCCCGTGGCACTTCTCTCCGTGTCAGGCGCAACTACTGTGGTCCGGTGTTCATCAGACAAGGCCTTTTCTAATGCCCAAAGGCCCTCTGCATGGATACCGTCATCATTTGTAAGGAGGATATTCATGGCAAGTCACTCAAAACCAATCATTGATCAATGTTAAATGATAATGGATATTTCATAAGATTGCAACCGGAAAAGAATGATAGGATTTACCCATATTTCAACTCAAAGAAAACTGTTGATCTTGTGTCTTCTATGAATATATAATAAAAATATAAGCTTGATTTTGACAGGACAATGAGAAAGAAATAGCCTAACCGCAAAGGCGAGTGCATTCCCTACAGCTTGCTGCCGGGATCTTCAATGATTCATCCAAAATGGATAACGTCTCAAAAAGTTCGGGCAGTGTCTCAAGGTTGATGAATCACTTCAACTTCACTCCGAGCTTTTTGAGAAGTTACAAAAAAGGTAACCTAACATGAAAAGTAATGAGCCGATCCAGAACTCAATCATGACCCTTGGGCCAGCCAAGATTCCTTCTCCCCTTCGTACCAGATCAAAGGACGCTGGAACAGGGTGCTTTGTCTCGGAAAAAAACCGGGTTCTGGTAAACATTCTAGCCGATCATGTCACAAAGACCATAGAGCGTGGCAAAAGGCCTGTATCCTTTGAACAGGGAGGGCCTCGCAGCAAGCTCTTTTTTGATCCCACCAAACTGCGGTGTGCAGTCGTAAGTTGCGGCGGCCTCTGCCCGGGGGTAAACGATGTGATTCGTGCGATTGTGCTGGCGCTCTACTATAACTATGGCCTGCACAATATCTACGGCATCCGATACGGACTTCAGGGCTTTATTTCCTCATACGGTCACGAGGTTATGGATCTCACACCCGAATCTGTGGCCCACATCCACGAGAGGGGAGGAACCATACTTGGCTCTTCCAGGGGGCATCAGGAAATTGGGAGCATCGTAGATTCTATAGAGCGGATGAATGTAGGCCTCCTTTTTGGAATTGGGGGTGATGGCACCATGGTGGCCTGCGCAAAGATTGCAGATGAAATCACCAACAGGGGACTAAAAATCGGCGTTATTGGCATACCCAAGACCATTGACAATGATATCTACCTGGTCGATCGCTCGTTTGGCTTTGATACGGCCGTAGGTATAGCGGTTGATGTCATAGCCGGTGCCCACAATGAAGCCATCAGTGCTCCGAACGGCATAGGAGTTGTGAAAGTGATGGGCCGTTATTCGGGATTCATCGCAGCGGCAGCCACCCTGGCGATGCCCGATGTAAACTTCGTCCTTATCCCGGAATCAGACTTTGAATTAGAGGGGCCGGAAGGTCTGCTTGAAGCCCTCAAGGAACGGTTAATCCGCAGAAAGCATGCCGTGATTGTCGTGGCGGAAGGGACAGGTCAGAAGTTCTTTACCAACAGACAGCAGGCACTCGATCCATCTGGGAACATACGGCCTCATGACATTGGCATCTTTCTGAAAGATACCATTACAGCTTATTTCAAAGACCAGGAAATGGAGATTAATCTCAAGTATATTGACCCCAGTTACACGATCCGGAGTGCTTCTGCCAATGCCAACGACCATCTCTTGTGTGGATCTCTGGCCAGAAATGCGGTTCATGCAGGCATGGCCGGCAAGACCAGAATGCTGGTGGGCCTGTGCAACAATCAGATTGTCCATATACCTATGGAGGCATCGGTGGGAAAGCGAAAACACGTGGATTGGAATGGGGATATGTGGATGAGCGTCTTGGAAACTACAGGCCAGCCGCCCATGAAGAATTGAAATGCTATGTGACAACCCACAAAAGAGCCGTGGGAAAACAGGGATTAGGCGAATAGCCGTCACCAGCCAAGGACTTCACGACCCAGGCGAGTTCTTGTAACACACGATACTTAATGCTTGTCTCTTCCATCCGGCATCTATATGATTTCGGAATGCGGATTTGAGCTTGAGATCATTTTTGCTGTAATTCAAAAGGGTTACGGTGGTTGCTCATCGGACGCTTCAGACACTATTTGTCTGAAAACTAATATTGTTGCCAGGACTGGTCGGTTTGAGGCCAAGCTTCGCTATCTCTTGAGCTGTTTCGCACGTAAAGATTCACCAAAAAGGAGGGTAACATGGAAGGCATGATCACGCTCAGTGTTATTAAGGCCGATGTTGGGGGCTTTGTCGGGCATTCTGCCATGCACAGTGACCTGCTTGAGGAGGCAAAAGGTCGTCTAGGCGGCGCACGATCAAGCGGGATGATAGTGGATTTCCACGTCACCGCCTGCGGCGACGACCTGGAGCTCATCATGACTCACCACAGGGGTGTGGATAACAATGAGATCCATCAACTGGCATGGGATGTCTTTGTGGCCTGCACCGAGGCAGCCACGCGGCTCAAGCTGTACGGCGCAGGGCAGGACCTCTTGGCCGATGCTTTTAGCGGCAACGTCAAGGGCATGGGACCTGGCGTGGCCGAGATGGAGTTCGTGGAGCGGAAGTCCGAGCCGATTATTATCTTTATGGCAGACAAGACCTCAGCAGGGGCGTGGAACCTGCCCCTCTACAAAATGTTTGCCGATCCGTTCAACACCGCCGGGCTCATCATTGCGCCAAGCTTGCATGCAGGCTTCCGTTTTGAGGTCCACGACGTCAAAAGAGAAAAGCGTATCTTCTTTGACGCCCCTGAGGAACTTTATGACCTGCTGGTCTTCATCGGCGCCGCGGGCCGGTATATAATCAAGGCCGTATATGCAAAGGACGGCGAAATCGGCTCTGTCTCGTCAACCCAGCGACTGGCACTTATCGCAGGCAAGTATGTGGGCAAGGATGACCCCGTGTGTGCAGTGCGCTGCCAAGGAAAGTTTCCGGCTGTTGGAGAGGTTTTGGAGCCTTTCACCATGCCTCACATTGTAGAAGGCTGGATGCGGGGGTCCCATTACGGCCCCTTACTGCCCGTACCAGTGAGTCAGGCCACACCCAGCCGCTTCGACGGCCCCCCACGCGTGATTGCCGTGGGCTTTCAACTCGCCGACGGCCGCCTGGTCGGCCCCCGCGATATGTTTGATGACCCTGGTTTCGACGAGGCTCGCAGGTCGGCCAACGCCTTAGCCGATGTCATGCGCCGCCACGGGCCGTTTGAGCCGCATCGCCTGCCGATGGATGAAATGGAGTACACAACCCTCCCGCAGGTGATGGAAAAACTCCAGGATCGGTGGGAGAAGTTGCCGGAGTAGCCCCTTGGATGGTCCGCAGAGCGTGTCCTGACTGGCCTTTTTCGTGCATAATGGCAAGCTAACGTATACTGGTGACACCTTTGACCACGTGTAGGGGACTATGGCCTCAGTTTGTTCAAGCTCTCCACAAGTGACTTCACTGCGTCTGCCGATCTTTTCAAAGCCGCGCTTTCCTCTTCTGTCAAGGTGACCTCGATAATTTCGTCGACACCGTTCCTTCCTATCTTGACGGGAACGCCCGTGAAAAGATCGTGGATACCATATTCCCCCTGCAAGTAGGCAGCGCATGGAAGGATCTTCTTCTTGTCTTTGAGGATCGAATCGGCCATCTCAACTGCGGCTGATGCTGGAGCGTAATAGGCACTGCAGGTCTTTAGCAAACCGACGATCTCAGCGCCACCATCTCGAGTACGCTCAACAAGGGCATCGATTCGATCCTGTGGCATCAATTCAGTTATGGGAATACCTGCAACCGTGGAATAACGCGGCAAAGGCACCATGCTGTCGCCATGGCTGCCGAGAACAAAGGCCTGTGTATTCTCTATTGATACATTTAGCTCCATTGCAATAAAAGCGCAGAAACGTGCAGCATCCAGGACACCGGCCATCCCCAAGACCCGATTCTTGGGAAACCTGCTGGCTTCCAAGGCAACGTGACACATAGCATCCAGTGGATT
>MAXP01000143.1:6391-7472 GCA_001751085.1 Desulfobacterales bacterium C00003060
GTTTACGCGGGATACCCGCTGTTACAATAACCACATCAGACCCTTCTGATGCATCGAAAGTGTTGGCTCCTATCAGCCGGGCGTCATGTTTTTCTATAGGGGCCGCCTCCTGCAGGTCCAAAGCCTTCCCCTGGGGCAGACCTTCCACGATATCTATGAGGACCACATCGGCAAGTTCCTTTTCTGCCAGTCGTTGCGCCACTGTTGCACCCACGTTACCAGCACCAACGACTGTTACCTTTCTATCCATTTTTATCCCCCACCTTTCTTTATACCTCGAAAGGCAGCAAATGACATTTTTTCGCCGGCCATGAACATCAATAGCCGCGTTGCTCAGGCTTGCAATAGCCAGCTATTCCGCGCCTTCGCGCCTTGCTCTTGATGCTCATGACTCACAGAGAAAACCGTCATTTATAACCCTCCGAGGTATAATCCCCTGTATTCAAAGCATTTTTCCTCTCACCCCAATGCAGTAGTTGCTCTTTCCGAGGCATAGTCTGCCACAGGCGGATGGAGGTCTTGCGTGGCAGGCAGTGCCTGCTGATGCACGGGATTTTTTCTCAGTATTCATCTCAATTGAATAACATATTGGGCATCCTTCATTGACCAGTTTACACTTTTTTCGAAAAAGCGTGTATTATCGAATTGAATGGCGATGTCCAAACTGGAGATTTGAAATTAGGTAACCCATCTACATCTTTGTGTTTTTCCCAATTTCAAATTTCAAGTTTCACTGCCAAAATACAAGATCTACAAAGTGTAAACTACTTTTGACTTGTCGTGAAGGATGTCAAAATATGGAACTGAAAAGTCTGATTCTGGGCATTCTTTTGAGTGTCGGCATTTTTGCTGTGAAAAGCGGCGTGGGACTTTATTATTTCCTGGGCCAAAGGCAATCTTTGAAGATGAAAACAGTCTGGGTCATGCTCTACTGCGGGTTGTTTTTTTTCATTTTTAGCTTTTCCGCCAATATTATGAAAAAAGTCGATTTTCTTCAGCATGTTGAAGCCATGCAGACCTTTTTCAAATCAGGGATGACCATGCATGTTATCCTTGCAGGATTATTGGCCATATGGGGAGT
>MAXP01000144.1 GCA_001751085.1 Desulfobacterales bacterium C00003060
CGCGGAGCGGACGCCCGGCAAGCGCTGGCGAAGCAGCTCGCCCCGTTGAGCGGACGCTCCGCGTCCGCTTAACGCGGAGCTCAGCGGCACGCGCTTTAGCGCGTCCGCTGGAGCGTGTTGTTGGGCCCTTCTCTGTACTCTCAGTGGTAATTGAGAGCTTCCGGCCGCCGACTTGGTCTTCGGATGCCACAAGAAGTGCTTCCTTTCCACGAAACGATCCGGTGCCCCAGGCGATCCTCACGTTTCCCAAAATGCCGTGTTGCAATCGAAATTCAGCGATGTCGAAGTTGCAAGACCCCGTAACCCGCACATATTCGATCGGCCGCAAGACAAATGGCTCCAGCTTCTGCAAACAGAACGGATGGCCATGTTTGTCTGCCGCCGGCTCCCAGCGAATTTCAAAACCCTGGTGAGATTCATCACCAAGTTTGCCGAATTCCTGCACCGCGTGCTCAGTATTAAGTAGCAATCCAACCAACTGTTTGGCGGAGCCTACTTCCTGCCCATTGTGGTCGTATATCAAGTTGTCAGGAAGAACCACAACGTTTTCTGCAGAAAGGCTACGAGTAGGTGCGACACGAATCACAACCTTAGTCGGAGTGAGGGTGAAAACCTTGGACCAAAGGGAGCCTGTTTCACCAAATAGCCGCTCGACCGCGTTAGCGTCTATCGCGTTCAAAGAAATAACTTCCATTCCGTAGCTTCTCGCCACAAGCGTGGCTTCTTTTGTGAACCCGGATCTCGATACCAAAACTAACGCATTGGTAGGCAAGCGTTCATGCTTGGCCTTCATTTCTTCGACCCACTGGACACCTGCCCTACGTCCTCGGTCTGTGCACTCAATGCTAACCGTGACTTGATGGCCTGCGACGACAGATTCGATGCATACGTCTACTTCTCGTTCAGCGCCTGTAATGTTGTCTCGAAGGAGCTTCGACTCCGTTACAGCCGTGCCGACGGCGGCGTGCTTCTTGACCAAGAACACGAGTTTCTGGAATACATTTGTTCTCTTAGGCATTTGTTGTTCTGTCCGCGGCCCAACATGTAATAGACGGCCCATTTTATGTTAAAAAAGGCAGCAGGTCATTTTAACTACCTGAATTTTCAGAAAACAACAAAATGAGCTGTATTTAATTACTGCTTATCTCACCCCTCCGGCATAACTTTTTCCCCTGTAGCAAATTATAAAGCATTTTGTCAAGAAAATTAATTGCTTACATCTCAGCGTGATTACGCTGAGATGATCTCGCGAGAAAAAATGGAGTTGACAGCATCCGCACGGAACAATCTTATATCCATTGGATCAAACGATTCATATTCTTCCATAACAAACGCCATCCAAAAGAAATGGGGCATATATACCTCGAAAGGCCACAAATGACACTTTTTCGCCGGCCATGAACATCAATAGCGGTGTTGCTCAGGCTTGCAATAGCCTGCTATTCCGCGCCTTCGCGCCTTGCTCTTGATGCTCATGATTCACCGAGAAAAGCGCCATTTGCAACCCTCCGAGGTATAGAAGTAGGTGAGTTCTTGACCGATCTGGCGGTTCAAAGAAAGGTTTCCGCTTCAACACAGAATCAGGCCCTAAACGCCGTTGTGTTTCTCTATCATGAGGTTTTGGGACAAGAATTGGGTGAAATCGGAAACTTCCAAATGGCCAAAAGGCCGATTCGGCAGCCGCTGGTCCTTACCAGAAAAGAAGTGCAGAAGGTGCTTTCACATCTTCAGGGAGAAAAGAAACTCATGTCTGGGTTATTGTATGGGGCCGGAATACGGATTTCAACCTGGCTTTTATCCCTGCTTTCTGTTATAATATAAAATTGGTGCCCGGAGCCTGGGTCGTATTGTAAAGAGGAAACAGATGATTATAGTCCTGACCATTTCCAGGAATATATTATCCCTTCTTCGTTTACATAGAATATTCTTGTGGCTGCATATCCTGGTTGTCGGGATTTGGTGGGATAATGGGTACCTCCAACTATGCGCTTGTCTCTTAGATTCCCCCAAGTTCCCTTGAGGGACTCATAAATTACCACGCTCCCACCTTTTCCGTCCGACACTATTTCTGTGGGCGCCCCCCAATAGGCAACGAGCTCGGATTGATAGTGGCCAACCCAAGAATCCATGATCCTGTCGATTTTTGAGGCTTTCCTGAAATCGTTGACTTTCGGTGCACAGCAGTAGCTGTTAAGCATAAATATAATTGAGGCAGACAATACCAGCGATTTTGGCATAGAAAACAATTTCATCTGTGAAATCACTCCGGGATTTCGTACGATGTTGTTTTTGCGCGAGCCCTTACCTGGTGAACGGTAACGTTTTTTTGATAATTGAGGAGCCAAGCGTAGCTAGGTTTCATATCTCATGAATCCTGGTATTTTTCAACCCAATGAAATCCAATATTCGATCAGGCCAATGACAGAGCTATAGTATTGCGGATTGCGGAGTTAAGCTGCGCATCATTTTAGCGCAATTTCACATGCTTATCAGAACGATTGGTAAGTTCTCAATAACTTTGGGTAACAGTCACTGGATTCCGGCTCCCCGATCGGGTCGACGACAAGCTTCGCGGGAATGATGATTCGGTCTAACTGCCCGTCATTCCCGCGAACCCTGGATCAGAGTCCAGGGCAGGTGCGGGAATCCAGTGGATGGTCACAAAATATGATGGGTCAACGCGGATTAGTGGGAAAATGTTCCAATCTGTGTGTGGGAGCGGCATTCTTGCGCCAGCCCTAAGTTGAAAGCAGAAAAAAAACCTTGCTCATGAATGTTACAAAGCTCCTGTTGATAATACCAATGTTAGTAACTTGCTTAACGCCAGGAAATATGGTTAGGGCTGATGATTGTGACATGGCAAGGAAATGGTATAATGAGGGTATAGCTCTGAGCGACAATACAGAAAGGGAGGCCTCATATTATCAGAGGGCCATCGAATTATGTCCCGATTATTTTGAGGCACATAACAGGCTGGGGAATGTGTATAAGAACTGGGGCGAATTCGACCTGGCCATCAAGGAATTCAGACAAGCCGGTAGAATCTGGTCATTTGCCGAACCACACTGTAATCTGGGCGAGGTCTATAGGATGCAGGGCAGATATGATCTGGCTGCAGAAGAGTTCATAAATGCCATAAGGATAAGGCCTGATTATCGTGAGGCACAGAACCAACTGAAATACGTCTATAAAAGGCTGGGTAAGTACGATTTCGTCATTGAGGCACCTCCTGAGCTGATACCCACTGCTATCTTCACAAGGATACCTGGAATGACTCTGCCAAGAGGTTCATTCCTGGTTGATTGTCAATGTGAATACTGGCGTCAGAAGGCAGGGCTAAAGGGTCTGACGGTCGAAGCCCCTGTGTACTTTGGCCCCGCTTCGAGGAAGGTGGATGTGTATGCATTGATTCTTGGCATACGCTATGGCCTGACCAACAATCTTACAGTTGGTTTAATTCCAAAATTCTTTTCAAAAAAAGCCGAAGTACCTATACCATATTGGGGCATACACGCTAAGCCTGGGGTTACTGGAATTGGAGACACCGTTTTAATGACGAAATATCGCCTTTGGGGCAGAAGAAAGACGCATATTTCAGGATTCTGTCTCCTGAGTATCCCCACCGGTGATGAAGACGCAAAGGGCAAGGACCAGGGTGTGATTCGCAGGATACCCTTAGGCACTGGCAGTTATGATTTTACACCGGGCATAGCATTTACCACGGTAACAGAACCACTAACTATTACCACCGATATTTCTTATGTGATCACAACCGGAAGACAAGCTGGCGATGAGTTTCACTGTGACCTTGCGTTTTCCTTTCCCCGTTTGCACAATTTTATTGCAATTATGGAGTTAAACTACAGGTGGATGGGCACTGCCAAAAGGCGACAGCTTTTCCAGACTGCCTGGGGATTTCAGGGGCCGGCAGGTCCAGGAGGACCGAGGGCACCTCGTGATCCCCCTTCTCAAACTGTCTTCGAAACCACGGTTACAGAAAAAGGAGGACATACACTATTTCTATCGCCAGGCTTTCAGGTGTTTTTGACCAAAGGGCTTAAGGCAGAGATAGGCGTTCAGGTACCTGTGGTAAAACCAGAAGATGGATGGGCAGAGGGGATAGTATTGCACGTGGGCTTAACAAAATATTTGTTTTAAGGTATACCTCGGAAGGTTATAAATGGCACTTTTCTCGGTGAGTCATGAGCATCAAGAGCAAGGCGCGAAGGCGCGGAATAGCAGGCTATTGCAAGCCTGAGCAACGCGGCTATTAATGTTCATGGCCGGCGAAAAAGTGTCATTTGCTGCCTTTCGAGGTATATCATACTTATGGAATCGGGTTGTAAGATCTTGGTTTTAGAAATAATTTTTATCTTAATCGGTTTAGCAACCAATTCCCTTGCTATGGACGACATCCCTGGCAAAAGGAAGCATGATCTCGTCATTATCGAGGATAATGAATTGTATCAAAACAACCTCTGCGGCATCAGGATAAGAGGGAGCATCCCCGTAACTATTAAAGCGTGCCAAATCCGTTCAAATGGGATGACAGGGATACGGAGTGACAAGCATTCACAAGTCACGGTGGCCGGCTGCAACATTTTTCAAAATAGTACAGCAGGTATAAATGTCAGAGATGCTGCAGGTATAACCATAGAGAATAACAGAATCTACAGGAACAAGAAGGCCGGTGTGGTAATATGGAAAAGCCGGGAGAAAGAAATACCTGTATTGGAAGTCAAGATTGCCAATAATAGAATATATAACAACGATATGGCCGGCATAAGAACTATGCCCCAACCCGACGGCAAGGTTGACCTGTCTATCGTTGGGAACAGCATTTATCAGAATAAGAAAGCGGGCGTAAGGGTAGAAAATAATACCAAACTAACGGCTAAAGGCAATAGCATCTATGACAATGGAACAGCGGGAATTGTTTCCTATGTGTCTACCATACCACCTAAACTTGATATCTATCAGAACAGAGTGAGCTTCAATCGTGGGCCGGGAATCCATATCGTCAATGGCGTTAAAGGCCATATCGGGATTAGAAACAACTGGGTTTATAATAACCAGTTCTCTGGTATCTTGTGTGGCATCTTGACCAGCATAGATACCCGGCTTCTAAACCTTGAGATTATCAACAACACTGTCGTATCCAATGGCAGCGGCAAGCAGGGGGCCGGCATTAGAGATGAGAGCAAGGGAAAGATAATCATAATGAACAACATCGTTGCCTATAACTACGTAACTGGTATTATGACAAAAAGATGCAAGGGCTATTCCTATAATCTGCTATTTGCCAACGGCGATGTGGGTAATTGCTGCGATGACCCCAATGCCAGCCCCTGTTGGGTTGAGAGAATACAACTTGGAGGCTGCCCAGAAAAAGGAAAGGGAGATATCATCTGTGATCCGCTTTTTGTAGACCCGGACAGATACAACTTCTACCTTCAAGATGAATCACCGGCAATAGATGCTGGAAAAGAGATAACCATTTGTAATGACATGCATTTTTTTCTATCAACAGGTACAAGCAGGAATGACATGGGTGCAACCGGAGGTCCCTATGCCTGTGAAAAAAGGTAATATACTATTGCGGATCTCGCAGTTAAGCTGCGCATCATTTTAGCGTAATTTCACATGGTTACCAATAAAGGTAAAAGGATGCCAATCGGATACAAGAAATGGGTAATATATGCAGTGGGGACAATCTGCTTGGGGCTATGTTCTATTGGGTGTGTGGCACCAGCCACGCCTAAGCCTATCACTGAAAAAGACGTTCCACCCAGGTATGCCGTTGCGGTTCAAGCCTTAAAACCAGAGGAGTGTGGGCAGTGTCATCCACACTTTTATGACCTTATAAAAACCAAAGGTGGTAAACACAGGATAGACTGTAAGCAATGCCATGTGGAATTCCACATCTATCGCCCTGGAAGGGTGAGATATGAACAAATCCTTCCAAAATGTGAGGCATGTCACGACCTGGTACACGGAGCGGATTTGGCCCAATGTTCCGAATGTCACAGTGAAGTCCACGCCCCACTGGACATCCCTGCCGGGCGTGCCCTAGAGCAAGGCTGTCACATATGCCATCCCGAGCTGGACAAGGAGATGAAGACATATGTGACTCAACATACGGAGATCTATTGCTCCTCCTGTCATCATACAAGGCATGGATATGTTCCTGAGTGTCTGGAATGCCATCAGCCCCACGAAAGTTCGATGACCCAGTCCGAGTGTTTAGCCTGTCATCCACCTCATAAGGCGCTTCAAGTCGTCTATCCGGAAGACATTCCTCAGGAGTCATGTGCCATTTGCCATACGAATGCCTGCGAAGCTCTAAAAAGAAGCGGTACAAAGCACAGCGTCCTTAGCTGCACAAAATGCCATCCTGATAAGCATCGAACGATTATGAGATGTCGAGAATGCCATGGTGAACCACACCCTGCAAGCATGCTACAGAAATTCAGGGTTTGTGGCCAGTGCCACGGTACTGCCCATACTTTGTGTCGGGAATGATTATTAGAAGAAAAATCCTTGCTGCATTCTTAATGACTATTGCCCTTTGCATTACCTCGGCCCGAACAGGGTATTCAGTCGATATATGCAGGATTATCTCCCCGAAACGCTTTGACAAGTTACATTCTTTTCCCGTTAACGTAGTAGTACAATTCAGCCGGGAAGCGAGACCAGACACCTTCAGGGCTTCGTTGAATGGAATAGACATTACAGGCAAGTTCAAAGGAATTGAAAATGGGGTGAGAGCCCTTGTTGGGCCTGAAGATGGTCTAAGGATCGAAGTTAGAACAGATCCCCGTCAGAAAATAAATGTATTAAAAACAACTGTGAGAGGTTTGGAACCAGAACAAGACGTTGATATTGAGATCTTCTTTTTCGTCGAAGTAGATGAACTAACAACTGTTGGACCTGAAGGTGGAATAGTCAAAGACCTTGATGGAAGCATTCTGATCAGTATTCCACAACATGCACTGTCTTCCACAACAAAAATAGCTCTTACCAAAGTGAATGGTTCTGGACAAATTGGATCTACATATCAATTGGCACCAGAAGGAATGAATTTGAACCTGCCTGTTACTGTTACCATGAAATACCATCCAGGGAACTTACCTCCCGGCACGGTAGAAGATGACCTTTTTTTGATTTTTGGGAATCAATTCCCAAGAAAAATGGAAGATCTTTCAGTGGATAAGACAGCCCATGCTGTGAGTGGTACTATCATGTCCTTTTCCAAGGTACTTACGTCCTATTATGTGAAAGTTGGGAAAAAGCTGAAGGATATCCCCAAGGCTTCAGACTTCAGACTGCCGATTGGAGACAACTCTGATGCATCTTATTCCTGTGGACAGGACTATCAAATACCTTCTAAGAACGATCTTGGTGAGACCTTAACCCTTTTGCATCGGTCATCGTATCCCAATTTTGACTACCCTAAGATATTTTTGAATAAAAACAGCACAGTTAACAGATGGCATGTCATAACGGCCTTTAACCGGAACAGGTATATCAACTCTGCATCAGGACCCACCCGGGACAGAAATTCACTGTATCGAGGGCATAAGGATATATTCAGCAATGGTGAAGATTGGATTTTGGTGAGACATGGAAATGACCATCAAGGTTTACCAATCCATGCAATTGCAGATGGGCTTGTTATCTATAACGACCGGATGGGCAATGGGTATGCTATTGTCCTTGCACACCAGATAGATAATGGTCCTATCCTGTCAGTATATTCTCATGTGGATGAGAAATCGCCTTGTGCAGTGGGAACTATCGTTCATAAGGGCAACGTCATAGGGAAGATTGGCCGCGTTGAAGCCGGACATACTTATTTGCATTTCGAGATTGGAAGACAATCACTCATAAGGATGGATGGTGAAACCGGAGAAATCAAGGTTCCTGCAACCTGGTTCTGGGAATGGACACAGGATTCGGTCTATGAGAACTACTACGATCCCACGAATTTTATATCCAATATAATGGGCAAATATCAATGGGATTTCAACGTCAACGGAAACAACGAGGGTTGGATTGCCAACAACGTTAGAAAATATGAGAATGGATATATGTACAAGGTAAAAGACGGCATGCTTTCCCTTAAACCGGCATCAAGCAATCTCCAGGTGGAAAGCTACCCTTTAAAGGTGGAGGCTGAATGTTTTGACTCGGTGTTTATCAGGATGAGGAACGATACACTGGATGGACACGGAAGGGTATGCTTTGCAACTGATGAAGAGCCTCATTTTTTCGAGGATAAAGCTGTGGAATTTGAGATACTGAATGATGGTAAGTTTAACGATTACAGGGTATTCATGGCGGACAATCACAAATGGAAAGGTGCGATTGTCGGGATTCGCATAGACTTTCCAACTACAGTCAATGGGAAAACAGGAGAGATCGATTTTGATACTATCAGATTGGGCCGAGGGTATCTGTCGCGAACTCCTGACACCGGGCAGACCAAATGTTTTGATAATAGCCAAGAGATAACCTGTCCTGCTACGGATGAGCCTTTCTATGGGCAAGATGCCCATTATGCCATCCACCCCCCAAGCTTTGAGGTTAAGACCATTAACTGCCACGAGGTGGTCATAGACCATGTCTCCGGACTCACCTGGCAAAGGCGTGACAACGGGACAAAACGGACCTGGAAAGAAGCCATGGACTACTGCGAAAACCTGACCCTGGCTGGATATTCGGACTGGAGGCTTCCCACAAAAAAGGAGTTACAGAGCATAGCGGATTATGGCTGCTTCGGCCCTGCAATAGACACAGCCTATTTTCCCTCTTCCCACCTGCCGGATGACTGTTTCTGGTCGGCCACTACCCGCGCCTTCCTTTCACTGTCTGCCCGCAGCATGTGTTTGTGGAACACCCAGACAAAAATGAGTATTAAGAGCGATCATAACTACGTGCGGGCGGTGCGGGGCAGGTCCTTAGAGTTCTGTCACTTTAAAGATAATGGGGACGGCACTGTAATGGACATTACAACCGGTCTCATGTGGGACAAGAGAGAGACCATGCCCATGACATGGGAGAAGGCATTGGCCTGTTGTGAAAACCTTGATCTTGCAGGATACGATGACTGGCGACTTCCCAATATCCGAGAACTATTAAGCCTCGTGGATGACAGCCGGCACGAACCCTCCATCGGGGAACCCCTTATCCATACGGCCTGTTTTCCTGGGTGTCGGCCATCACCATACTGGTCGAGCACGACCCATAGCCTTTATCCTGGTTTTGCATGGTATGTGGAGTTTGATGATGGCCAGGTGCATGGAGGTGGCCACAAGGGCCGTCGCCACCATGTACGGCCTGTACGAGGCGGGGGTTAGGTAGGGCGCGAGCTCGTGCAAAAGCGAGCG
>MAXP01000145.1 GCA_001751085.1 Desulfobacterales bacterium C00003060
CTTGGCTTGCCAACCCGGTTCCCCGATGGAAGAAATGGCGAAAAAGGCGGACATAGACGTCTTTCCCGTGGTGATGCACGGAGAGGCAGACCTGTTGGCCAGCTACCGGCTCGGGACGCTGATCCACCGATTCAATTACGACATCATCCATTCACACACCTCCCATTCGCACACGCTGGCATTTTTCGCTTCCCGCTGCATCAAAACAAAGCTCCTGGTTTCTCGCCGGGTCGATTTTTCCATTTTTCGCCACAGTTTTCTCCAGTTAAGTGGCATCAAGTACCGGTTTATGGCAGATTATTACATTGCCATTTCTCAGAGAATAAAAGACGTCCTGGTGGGGGATGGCATTCCGGCACACCGCATCTCTGTCGTACATAGCGGTATCGATCCGGAAAGATTTGGAGCCGCCACCAAGGGGCACCTCATCACTGAGTTTGACCTCAAGGGTAACGAGCCTGTCGTCGTTAACGTCGCCCATCTGGCAGGCCACAAGGGACAACAGTATCTGGTCAGGGCGATTCCGCTTGTTCTTGCCAGAATTCCCACGGTTCGGTTTTTTGTTGTAGGTGGTGGTGAATTAATGGGTGAGTTGAAAGCCTTAGCCGCCTCCCTGGGATTGAACCACGAGGTCGTTTTTACCGGCTTTCGCCAGGATGTTGGCGCCTTTTATAGGATTGCCGACCTTTTCGTCATGAGTAGCGTCCAGGAAGGCCTGGGGACCGCTGTCCTTGACGCCCTGGCCCTGGCAAAGCCGGTAGTGGCGACTAATTCGGGAGGAATTCCGGAAATCATCCGGGACGGTGAAACAGGCAGGTTGGTGGCCTCTGCTGATCCTACTGCGCTGGCGGAAGGGATTATCGAGCTGCTCAGCAAACCAGAACGTGCAGAGCGTATGGCAAGGCGGGGACGAGAGTTGGTCAGGCAGAAGTTCTCGATCGATGCCATGGTCGACAAGAATATTGAAGTGTATCAACAGATCTTGTTCTGATGGACTGGAGGAAGAGGAGAAGTGCAGGAGCAACAGAGAGCAAGAAAACGCGAAGGTTTTCTGGACACACTAGCAGCCTTTATTGCGAATATCCCGCAAAAGCGTATTGCTATGGCCGGCAGGCTGCTCGGCTTACTTGCATACATCCTGGATACACGTCATCGGCGCATCGTGAAGCGCAACTTGCAATTCGTTCATCCTGAATGGTCCCGGGATCGTGTACGGGATCTCTCCATATCTGTTTTTAAGAGCACCGGGGTTACTTTTCTGGAGATTTGTCAAACAATTTGCTTTTCTCGTGATGACATATTGCGCAAGGTGCGAATCAGGGGAGAAGGGCATCTGCTGAGCGCCATGAAAAGACAAAAAGGCGTTATCATGATCTCGGCCCACCTTGGAAACTGGGAAATGGGCCACATGTTTGTTCGTTGTTATTTTGGAAAGCCCGTATTATTGGTGGCCAGACAGATTGAGTCCAGGACTCTTCGCCGCTGGATTAATGGACTGCGGGCCCGTTTTGGAGGTGTTGTCGTGGACAAGAAGCGGGCATTGCCTAAGATGGCTCGGGCTCTGCAACAGGAAAGGGCCCTAATGCCGTTATTGATTGATCAAGGGACCAGGCTCTCACAGGGGGTTGAGGTTACTTTTTTTGGCCGCACTACTACCGCGACCCCGGCGGCTGCTTTACTGGCCAGACGATATGACACCCCTGTCCTGCCGGTTTTCTGTGTCAGGGGGGCAGACGCCGGACTCACCTTGGTGATAGAACCGTCTCTTTGCCTGCAAAGAACGGAAGACCCAGATGCTGACCTAAAGGTCAACACACAGCTCATGACTTCGGCTATCGAAAAGACCGTAAGGGCATACCCGGAGCAGTGGTTTTGGTTTCATAAGCGCTGGAAAAGACACTATCCGTATCTATACCGAGAGGATCTGGCCAGACGCCAACGTCGCAAAGAAAAAGAGGCGGCAAGATCGAGAAGGGCTTCGGCGGCGATTTGAGGTGCCTATTCCACCTCCAGATCCTGGACGTCCAGCATGTGGGTGAGCATATTGAGACTACGCACAATCTTCTCCACATCACCCTTCGGGAGCCTTTGGAGGCCATCGACAATCTTGTGCTGAATGGGTGGAGGTGCGTGTTGAGCAAGCGTATTGCCGGCCTCTGTCAACTCTATGGTGATAACGCGGCGATCCGGAGACTTCCTCATCCTTGTCACGAGCCCTTTTTGTTCCAAACGGTCGATGATACCGGTGACTGTGCTGGACTTCACCATGATGTACTTGGCGATCTGGGAGGGGGGCAAAGGGCCGTTCTCGTAGAGGGTCAGGAGGCAGTTGAGTTGTGGGGCGCTGACTTGATACTTCTTGTTCAACTGCTTGGTGTAGAGTTCTCCGGCCTGCATCAGTCTGCGGATTTGGTAGATGATCTCTTTGACAAGGGCCTGTGGAGTATCGGAATTGATCCCTTGAAAGGGCGTTTGAGCATGATTTGACATTGTGGTCTGTTGTCTTTAAAAATTGAAGTATACCTCGGAAGGTTATAAATGGCGCTTTTCTCGGTGAGTCATGAGCGTCAAGAGCAAGGCGCGAAGGCGCGGAATAGCAGGCTATTGCAAGCCTGAGCAACGCGGCTATTGATGTTCATGGCCNNGGCCGGCGAAAAAGTGTCATTTGCTGCCTTTCGAGGTATATTGTGTCAATCGTAAGGGTTCACCCCATTACTGTCCATCTTGCCGTCATTCCTGCACGAGGCAAGAGCTCAGGCCTCGGAAAACCTTATAAATTGAATATGTTGTATAGTATATATATAATAAACCTAACACGAATAAGGTCGCAGGGCAAT
>MAXP01000146.1 GCA_001751085.1 Desulfobacterales bacterium C00003060
GGTAACGCATCTACATCTTTGTGTTTTTCCCAATTTCAAGTTTCAAATTTCACTGCCAGAATTCAAGATCAACAAAGTGTAAACTACTTTTGAGTTGTCGTGAAGGATGCCACTAACAGCACCAAGCTCCCCTTGGAGCGTCCTTCTGTCATCTGCCATTCATCAGGCTGTGCGTTTTTCTATTTACAGAAAAGGGTAAGGCAACGCAATGATTTTACGAATTTTTTTTTGGGTATCTGGTAATTCGCGTGGTTGACTCCTATTTGTGACAGGAAAGTCAAAGGGAATCATCACGAAAACACGAAAGTAACTTGTCAAAAAATCTGGGTACGCTTGAAGTTATGGTAACAAGCCTCCGGGCCATAGGGCCCACGCCCCGGAGGGCAAGCTGCGTGGAATGCGCTTGCTATTGCGGTTCAACATTCGATGTTCGATGTTCATTAGTCCATCCGGCGCAAAAATAACTTAGCGCTTATGGGGCCGGAGGGCAAATGAAAAAAGTACTTGTTTTGCAGTAAGAACGCCTATATTTTTGAGGGTGTACTTGAAGTGAAGAGATCTCTCCACAGGTTCAGGACCCTGGAGGTCAAACAGTAGTCAAGCGGCAAGAAGGCGAAGGAGGGGGTAAAATTCACGGAGTGGTTCAGACTTTTTGCAAGAGATCGAGTCAGGTGTCAGGAGCGAGAAACACGAGACCTGAACACTGAAACCTGGGCTTTCATAGACAAAGTTCCAGGTAAAAGGAAACTATTCTTTTGGCTATTGCGAAGGATCCCAAAAAATGCTTGATTTTTCACTAAAAATTTAGTAATAATATGAACATAAAAGAAGACGCTGCAATCTTGGCGGATAGAAAAAAATGGAGCGTAACGTACTGTTTGACATGAAAAAATTACGTGTAAAGTGCATGAAGTGCGGGATAGAGTGGGAAAAGGAAACGTCGATTTCCTGGGGCCCTGAGGATATCACATCATCTCTGTGCGACGACTGCTTCATGGAGGTCATATCTCCAGTCATCCACAAGAAACAGTTGAAGGAAGGCAACTTTGACTGTTTTGGCAAAAGCGGAAATTATTGTGATCAACTTCAATGCAAGTATAGGCAATGGTGCATCCGCTGGGAGGAGGCAGGACAAGAGGTAAAGAAGGTCGCCGGGGCGGCATAGACGGCCTGCCCCGGTCTTGATGCCTATCTCCGTTATTCCACCAAATCTTTACTCCACCTAAGGGGCCAATTTGGGCAGCGCCGGCAGTCAGCCGAGGGCCGTGCAAGTTGTGTCCGACATCTTTCCATCCGCTGTCAAGCGTCAACTCCCCAATCCTGAGCCTGGTTTCTGGCTTGGCCGTTTTTTTTTGTGACGGCAGTTCCTGTGTCCTTGTATCAAACCCGGCATATGTGATATACAAATAACTTCTCAAGAAGTTCGGGTGCGGTTGAGAAGTTCCCGCTTCGCAACTGGAACAGTGGAGGCGTGTATGAAATCGCTTGATGAACAGGTCCTTAAGGTGACCAAAGAGATTGTGGCCAAGTTTATTGAGGTTGGGCGTATCTCTCCTGCCTCTTTTGATGAAACCTTTAAAAGTGTTTACAGGAGTGTCAAGGAAGCGATATTAGACCACAGTATAGAAGAAGACGAATAGCATTTTGGGCGAATTTGGCCAAGAGGGGGGCCTTGGAACAGCAGGATGAATACTAAAAAACGAATTATGAATGGAGGAGGAGAACATGATTCTGAAGGGTAAGCTATATGCAGAAACACCCATTTTTAGGGGAAATGCGCGAAACACACTCTTTACGCGAGATGGAGATGGCACTCATCGGTTGGTCTCTCTGGCTGGAGAAATAACAGGCACAGCTCAGTCTTTAATGGATGCCTTTGTCGGCGAATCCGGCAACGGGAAGAATATCGGCCTCCTTAATCGAATGTGGCAGCGATTATATGATTCACCTTTACCCAACAATCTGATTACAAGTGTGGATTGCAAACTGCAGAAAGAAAGCTATCCCCGGAATAATTTCTTTGACATGCGTATGGGGATAAAACTGGATGAGGATCGGTGGGCAGCGGAAGCCAATGCAAACTACAAGATGGAAACCGTGCTGCGCAATTCCGTTTTCGACATCATAATTTCTGTGAAAGAGTCGATACTACAACGAGATGAGAATGAAGCAAGACTATACTATCTCCTCCAGGAAATTAAGGAGGGGAGGTTCTGGTTCGGTGCCGGTAAGAGCAAAGGCTTGGGACGGGTTCGTCTTGAAATGAACCTTCCGTTTTCGGTCCCGGAAAGTCCGCCCAGGTTACGTACCGGAGCCAATCATTTGAGAATGGATTTGACGTTTAGTACAACAAACCCTGTTTTGGTTGGTTGGAATTGGGGCAAGGTGGATCCTCAAACAGAAACCTTTTCATCTATTGAGGCACATTTGCTGATAGAAGCGATGAAAAACATACCGAAGCCCATCCGAGATCGTCTGGAAATGGCGCTGGGAGGACCAATCCTCAGTCCGGACGATTGGAAACAAAAATTTGCCTCGTACCTTCCAAGAATCATTTCAATTTGGTTAAAGGAGCGATCTTCAGCCGAGGTTGAGACATGGGTACTGCTATCTTCTGGTATGGCCAAGCTGAAAAAAGGAAAACACGCACTTACTGAGAAACTGCTATCCAAGATAAAACCTCTGGTGGATAAACCTTTTCCCTCTCAAGATGCCGCGGATGCTGCTTTCAAAGAGGCACTCGGGAAAAAAGCCAACATGGCGAAACGTGTCGTCAAGGTTATTGAACACCAACGCCAGATACAGCAACACCTGGATAAAGATGCATGGCTTCAGGTTGCAGACAGCCTGGGCCTGGATAAGACCCTGGCAGAGCGTCTCGCGGATAAGGCTCAGGACGAAACGTCCATGGCGAAGATCCTCACCCCGGCTTGCCTGGAGATCCTTCCACGACTGTACCAGCAAGTGGATCAGCAAGTAAAATTGCTTCAAAGCGATGCATGGGTAGATGCAGAAGTCATGAATCGCGAGGAACACCTGCGCATCAAGACTATGTTACTCGGCGGCAAGATCAGCGAGGATCAGTGGAATGATCCGGCGATACCTCCGGAAGGTGTCAGCCCCACAACATGGGCAGAGTTTATTGATGCCCACAGCCGAGTCAAGTACCGTCATATGTTGAACACCAAGAATTTAAACAAAAGCATCACAAATGATAAGAACCAGATCGAATTCCTGAAATCCTATCGTGATCAGACTCGCCAGGAACTTGCTCAGCCCCACCATATAGATTTTCGGGCTGGTGGCGTTTCCAGTCGGGAGGTTTCCCGCGAATATGGAAAACCCTACGATACGGTTTTTATGCGTATGCTGTCGTGGGTCCCATCCTCACAAGAAAAGGGTTCATGGGAGACCTATGTTCCTGGTAGTACGATTAAGGGGGCTTTTAGAAAGCGTGCATCCCAGACACTGAAAACGCTATGGGGTGAGTCAGATAAGACCACCAGAATATTGACCCGTATTTTTGGCGCGCAAGGGCAACGAGCACTAGTCTTTTTTTCCGACGCTTATCTTGTGGACCCGTCTAATCCTAAAAGTTCCTGGTGTTCAATGGATGGAATCAAGATGGATCCCAAGACCGGCCTGCCGATCGAGACCGCTAAGCGTGACTATCTCTTCGCCTATGGAGATAACCTCTCATTTTACTTGCAGATCGATATTCAGGATATAGAACAGCAGGATATAGAGGCTGTTTCCCTCTTGCTCCATTTACTCCAGGATTTTCAAAGGGGAGATGTTCCCCTTGGCGGCGCTAAGACTAGCGGTTTTGGCTGGGTTGAGGCAAAGGTTTCTAAACTCACATGGCTAACCGGCGATTCGATGTCCGTTCACCAGAAACTGTTTGGCGAACAGTCTTTGAGCCAAAAGGGACTATGGCAAGGACTTGAGCTTGAGGGAGAAAAAGCAGAGAGCTTACTGCGGCCCAGTTGTCCTTTCCTTTCTGAAAGGGGAGCCGATTTACCACCACCTACGGCCAGAGCAGGCTTTATCTCTCATCGAGCATTTGGCGGCCTTTGTGGCACACTGGCGGTGGAGGCGGAGGTCCTGACGCCTATCAACATCCGGCAGAGTGGCGAGCCGTCTTTTAAGGCCACCTTAGATGATGGGCCTGTGAATGGCTGGGACTTCTTTTCCCTCGCTCCCCCTGAGGCCGAACAACGGGGTTCCAACCTGGTCTATGCACTTCCCAGCCGCAGTATCAAGGGGATGTTGCGCCATATTTACTCCATTGTCAGCGATTCACGTGTCGAGAGTGGTGACATCAGCCGCCTTAGCCCTTCAGATAGCCTGTTCGGATGGGTGGGAACAGGGCACAATCAGGCTATAATGGGCCGAGTATCTTTTAGCTTCGGCATATTCGAGGAGCCTGACTTGGCCTGGTTTGAGGTGCCCTATCCTTACGGTGACTGGCAATATGTTGGAGGCCAGTGGAAAAATATACCAGGAGCTTCTGTCCCTCGATACCTTATTGACAATAACTGGCGGCTCTTTCCTCATGCTCCACTTGCTCCAATAGCCAGGAGGTTAGACGGTTTTGAAGCGGATACTGTTAAGGCCCGTTATTTCAGAGCCATATTGCCTGGAACACGGTCCCGCTTCACCATTCGTTTCTGGAACCTTCTTGAGGATGAATTGCAGAAATTATTATGGTGTGTAGTGTTGGAGCCGGGACTTGCCCTGAAGATGGGGAATAACCGTTACCTCGGTTTTGGAAGCCTGCGCTTCAGGATCCTGCCGGATAGTTTTATGATTGATTGGAACAAGAGATATTCCGGTGGATCTGAAGAGGACTGGCGTTTGCCTCTTGATGTTGACAAATGGCTCAATCCCAATGCAATCAAGCATTACACGGAATTGCAGAAGGCGCTGAATGCTAAGCATCTTTGATTGGCTGCGCCGCTGTCGCAGCGGCGCAGAGTTGTTGGCTACCATGAAGTGTCACGTGTTGGAGCCGCATCTCTTCCCAAACCAAGAGGAGATCGGCTCCCCCTTTTGTTTCTCTGACGGGCCTTGCCAAAGATGTTGGATATATCCTCCTTGCCGGACTTCTTCCAGGCTGAAGTACTGCAAAGCATGCATGGCTATTATGCGTAGGGCCGCGAAATTGGGGGATGCATCCCGTCGGTCCGTCGTTATCTGGGCTTTTGTTAACCGCGTACCGGGCCAACTTCAAAGAAGTGAAGGATTTTACAAAAATGATGTTACTTGCTTTTATGTCCATGACGACAATCACTTTCTTATGATGATGAACCGTTACAAATTGAAGGCTTGGCTCCAGGAACTTCTTATTTATCATGGGCCTGATCTGAAGGGATTAATCCAGATATTTTCCACAACAGGAGAAACAAGAAAAGGAGGCATGGGAGATATACTCTGCAGAGCCGTTCATCAGGAATCGCGTTTTCCGATGGATCAGCTTCGTATTCGGTTTTTTCCTGATCCATACCAGCTCTTAACCCCACATGTGCGAGACAAGGAGGGGTTGCTCACCTTTGAAGTGACTGAATTCTTGAGACTTTTGGAGATGACAACGATTTTTCGGGCACTTCTGCCGCCCAGAGAACAAGAGATGCTGCGAGATCTGACGAATTTGAATGACAGCAAAGAGGAACATTTTTACTGGGGCAGGTTCATGGGATATTTGAGCCCTGAGGCCAAAGATATGCTTTCTTCTTGGAATCTCAGGCAGTGGCCCAAGAATCGAATCAGGTTGCTGTACGAGCTTGCCAATTATGCACCTTTTACCCCTTAACCTCATCCGGTATCTGTTTGTTTGCAAGGTCAACAGTACCCTGGTGTGGCTTCCGAGCTTTCCGTCCATAGATCTGTCCTTGGTTCTGGCAACTATTATCGCCGACCGTCTTCCAACTGTCCAAGCTCGTCCCTGGCACAAGGCCTTGACTTCGTGGGGGCGTAACGCGACCTCACGCATAGGCAAGAAAAGGCTGGAAAGGGTGCCTGATGTGTTTTGGCCAATTGAAGCGGTTTTGTTTCCCTATCCAGGCAAGCGAACATACGGGCAGGGAGAGTTGATCCTGTGGGAACTCAAGCTTATGGGGAGAAGTGCTGATCATGGACTGTTTCTGGAGGTAATCATGCCTGCCATGGAAGAACTCGGGGGTTTAGTTGCCCAGTGGCAACCTCCAAATTGTCTGTGGGGCCGATTCGACATTCATTCTGTTTGTGTGGCGCGGGGGCCAAATTGGGAGCCTTTGGTCAGAGACGGAAAACTGGATTTGCGCTATAAAGCGACCCCGTTGCAGTGGTCCGAGGGATTAACTTTTGGTTTTCATTCACGATGTGTATTAGACCGCCTGACATGGATAACACCTTTTGATTTGGTCAAGGATGAGAACAGGAGTAGTCAGCAAGGAAAAAATAGGACAAGCTCCTGCGATGTTCCATCATTAAGGTGTATGTTAGATGCCTTGATGATCCGAATGAGTCCGTTAGTATTGGGCAAGCACAATAATCCTGAGGATTTATGGGGTCTTTTGGGCATAGAAAACCAATTATCATTCCAAGACACCATGGAACTATCCTCGCATATCCCTATCCTGCACAAAGAACTTGATTCCGTACCATGGCATTGGCCAGGAAGATTGATAGGCACACAGACATTTGCCACTTCCATACCGGATTCAATCATGCCGTATCTTGGGCTGGCATCTATGTTTCATATAGGGAGGCATACTCACTTTGGATGTGGCACATTCCGAATAAGTTGATTCCCTTTGCAGCTCCGGGTCCCAGGCCAAACCACAAGAATTCCAAGCCGGGGGCAGGCCAGATACCCTATCCCCATTTTTGTTTTTCAGTAACGTGCCGCGGGGGCAAAGATCGCCGCGGCTTTTCTATTCGTAACCGTTCACCAAAAAGAATGAATTACTAATTCTATTCCATGCAAAGGAGGTAAACAGATGATTATCGTAATGAAGACCAAGGCCGATGAGCAAGAGCTTGATAATGTAATCAAATGGATAGAGTCGGCAGGGTACAAGGCGCATGTGTCAAAAGGCGTAGAAAGGACCATTATCGGAGCCGTTGGGGATGAGCGAGGAAAAATCTCCTTGAGGGCTGTCGAAACTATGCCCGGGGTCGCAAAGGTCATGCCCATCTTGCAGCCCTACAAGCTCGCAAGCCGGGAGACCAAGGAAGGCAACACAGTAATAAAGGTGGGAGACGTAGAGATAGGCGGGCCAAAATGCGTTGTAATAGCGGGACCGTGTGCTGTGGAAAGCCAAGAGCAACTCATGGAGGCTGCCTTTGCTGTAAAAGAAGCAGGCGCCTCCATGCTGAGAGGAGGGGCGTTCAAACCAAGGACATCTCCGTATAGTTTTCAGGGGATGGGAGAAGATGGCCTGAAGATCCTTGCCCAGGCCAGGGAAAAAACCGGTCTGCCGGTGGTCACTGAGGTCATGAGAGCCTCGGACGTAGAACTTATTGAAAGCTATGCGGACGTGCTTCAAGTAGGCGCCAGAAATATCCAGAACTTTGCACTCTTGAAGGCCTTGGGGCAGGCGAAAAAACCCGTGCTTTTGAAAAGAGGTATGATGACCACGCTTGAAGAGCTACTCATGTCTGCGGAATACATATTGGCATCCGGCAACGATGACGTGATACTCTGCGAGCGGGGTATTCGTACCTTTGAAACCGCTATGCGCAACACCCTTGATATCAGTGCCGTACCAGTACTGAAGGATAAAACCCACCTGCCTGTCATTGTGGATCCCAGCCACGCCATCGGTCAATGGAAGTTCGTGCTTCCCCTGGCAAAGGCCGCTGTTGCAGTTGGGGCGGATGGCCTGATGATAGAAGTCCATCCGGATCCCGAGCATGCACTGTCCGATGGTCCCCAGTCCCTGAAGCCTGAAAGATTCCACAAGCTCATGGATGAAATCGAATCGATTGCAAAGATCGTCAAAAAGGAGTATATATAAGGATATGGATCGTATCAAGGTGAATGTGGAAAAGTCCTGCAAAGACTCCTACGAGATATTCATAGGTGAAGACATAATAGGCCGTGAGGGATTGATCTCCAGGATGAAGAATCATGCGGATCGCTTTGTAATCATTACAGACTCACACGTCAATCCCCTTTATGGAGAGAAGGTCAGGGAAAGGTTGGGGGAGGCCGACCTGCCTGTTGACATCATTGAAATACCTGCCGGTGAGTCCTCAAAATCGCTCAATACCGTGCTTGATGTGGCAAAGCAGCTCGTCAGGCTGAAGGTCGGTCGCAAATCACTGCTCATTGCCCTGGGTGGCGGGGTCGTCGGTGATCTGGCCGGCTTTGTCGCTTCGATTTACATGAGGTCCGTCCCGTATGTCCAGATTCCCACAACCCTTCTTGCTCAAGTGGATAGCAGCGTGGGCGGTAAGACAGGGGTGGATCTTCCGGAAGGCAAGAACCTTTTGGGGACATTCTATCAGCCAAAGGCTGTTTATGCAGATCTCGTATGCTTAAAAACGCTTTCGGATAGGGATTTTGCAAACGGGATGGCCGAGATCATCAAATACGGCATCATAGGCGATCATAATCTGTTCGAATTGCTTGAACACGAAAGCAGTGGGATCAAGAAGGCCGATCCGTCCTTGATGAGAAGCTTGGTGGGGCGTTCCTGCAAGATAAAGGCAGAGATTGTGGAGATGGATGAAAAAGAACTCGGCTTGAGGCGCATTCTCAATTTTGGCCATACCATAGGGCACGCGATCGAGGCTGCATCAGGCTACAGCCTTTCCCATGGAGAAGCGGTAGCCATAGGTATGGTGGGAGCTGCAAAGATCTCGAACAGGCTCGATTATTTGGATAGTGCCTCTTACACAAGAATCGTTGATTTGATCAAAGAATACAAGCTTCCCACCAGG
>MAXP01000147.1 GCA_001751085.1 Desulfobacterales bacterium C00003060
GCTCGTCCCGCCTGCCATAAAACAATCGCAGAGGTTTATGAGGCTTCCCAGAGTCACAAAAGGAAACAAGATGGTTTGCTTGAGACCCACCGTGTGAGCGCCATTGGCTTCCTCTTCAAGAACACACCCATCCCTGACCTGGGCTCCAGGACCCACATTAGCCTTTTCAAGGAAGGTTGATCGGCGGAAAAACCCGCCTTTCAACTCAACGTTCGGGCCTATCTGGCAATCTTCGACTGTCACCGGTCCCTCATAGCCAAGTTTTGCACCAGACATAATCAGGGTCTTTTCGCCAAAAATCTTGCAGCCAGGATGAATAACCACGCCATCGCCTGCAATGCGATCCAACGAAACATCATCTCCGATCAGCACACTCCCGGGGTTGGGTATCGTGACCCCTTTTTGAATAAGCCGTTCTACTCTATCCTCACATTCAGAATGCATCAGTGATGGGTATCTTTCATTGTAACCGTTCAAGGGTTCAGGGTTCAAAAGATAACACACTCATCTTGATACCCCGCCGCTTGCGGCGCGGTACTTCATCAAACTTTGTATCATTTAAGAGCGGCCTGGTGTCAAGGGCTTTTATGCTCACAGGAACGACGCAAGGTTGACACTTCGCTCAAGTTTCTGTTAGTTAGTCCCATCATTTGAGAATTCATTTACGGATGGGCAATAGCTACTTCCAAATATAGACTCAACCAGCGAAACGAGTATTGAAGATTCCCCACAGCTTGCCCTCCGGGGCGTAGGCTCTATGGGCCGGAGGCTGCGGGGAATCTTCAACCGTAAGGAACTTCGCCATTTTCAAATTCGCTCGCTTTTGCGGTTCACGAGGTGCAAGGTGTTGAGAAAAATCACAAACAATCGGCTGGCAAGATTCAGGACGTGTCTCCAGGACCAGGCATTTGATACCTTCCTGGTCTTACAAGCAGAGAACCGTCGTTATTTGAGCGGCTACACTGCCGAGGATGGTCAGTTTGACGAATCTGCAGGCGCCCTTTTTATCACACCTGAGCGGCAGTTGCTTGCCACCGACTCTCGATATGAAACCCAGGCCAAGATTGAGGCCCCTGAATTTGAGATCTATTGCTACAGAAAGGGCATGGCCTCATCCTTGCCGGAGATCTTGAGGACGCTTCAAACCGAGCGTCTGGCCTTTGAAAGCGCCCGGCTATCGTACCTGCAGTTTGAAAAATTTCAGGAGCATATAAAGAAGGACAACCCAAGTGTATCTTTGACACCTGCTGAGAATCTCGTCGAAGATTTGCGAATGATAAAAGATCCCCAAGAGATAGAGGCCATAAAAAAAGCGCTTGCCATTTCCGAATCGGTATTTGAAACAATTGTTGACACCTTATGTGTTGGAACCAGTGAAAGAGAGCTCGCCTGGGCCATAGAAAAGGGTCTGCGGGAAAGCGGGGCTGACGATATAGCCTTCCCGCCTATTGTCGCCTCAGGTCCCAATGCCGCCCTGCCCCATGCTATTCCCACAGATCGCCCTGTGACAAAGGGTGAACCCATCCTGTTTGATTGGGGGGCACGCCTGAACGGCTACTGTTCGGATATCTCCCGCACTATTGTGCTTGGCTCACCTGACGATACTTTTGGGGATGTCTATAAGGTTGTCAAAGACGCTCAAACCATGGCAATCGAAGCGATGAAGCCAGGTGTGAGCACACAGGCCGTGGACAAAATTGCAAGAGACCATATTGCTTCCAAGGGATTTGGCGATTACTTTGGCCATGGACTTGGCCATGGCGTCGGATTGGCAGTCCACGAAAAACCGAACCTGAGCCCTTTCCGGCCAATCATTCTGGAAACAGGAATGGTCACTACTGTTGAACCGGGCATCTACCTGCCTGGATGGGGCGGGGTCCGGCTGGAGAACATGGTGGTTGTGAAACAAGACGGGGCAGTCGTCTTGAACCATTACCCCCTTTGAAGCAACTATAGGATTTCGGATTGCGGATTGCGGAGTTAAGCTGCACATCATTTTAACGTAATTTCACATGGTTATCAGGACCACTCATCCCGCAGATTTGCAAGTATTTTTCTAAAAAGCTATAGCAACGAATGACCAATAACTCCCTGGATCAGCTCGCAGATCGGTTCATCAACTATCTGGTTGTGGAAAAAGGCCTTTCCAAGAATACGGTGGTTGCCTACAGCAGAGACCTGACCTTGTATCTGGAGTTCTTGAAGGCAAACGACATTTCTCACATTGCCGATGCTGACACGACCCTTGTTCTGAAACACCTGATCGACTTAAGAAATGCAGGGCTTGGGCCCAGGAGTAGAGCGAGGCATCTGGTGGCGCTGAGAGGGTTTTATCGGTTTTTGGTCCAGGAAAAGGCGTTGAGGACCAACCCGGCCCAGGTGGTGGACATTCCGAAGTCAGGGCTGAAACTTCCCGATGTTTTGAAGGTTGATGAGGTGGTTCGGATTTTGGGCACACCTGACCCCTCGAAACCTCTGGGATTGCGAGATGCAGCCATGCTGGAACTTCTGTACGCAGCCGGCCTCAGGGTCTCAGAGCTAGTCAATCTGGGAATTGCAGGCATCAATCTGGAGGCATGTTTTGTCCTGGTTCTCGGCAAGGGGTCTAAGGAACGAGTTGTGCCCATTGGGCAGATAGCCAAGAAAAAGGTCGATATCTATCTTGCATCAGGACGTCCACTCTTGTTAAAGGGTCGCCCGAGCCCATATCTCTTTGTAACGCGTTCAGCAATGCCCATGACACGCCAGGGATTCTGGAAGCTTCTAAAACAGCATGCCCTGAAGGCAGGAATTCCGCACAAGATCAGCCCCCACACCCTTCGACATTCCTTTGCTACTCACCTCTTGGAACGTGGGGCAGACCTCCGATCGGTACAGGTGATGCTTGGCCATGTGGACATTGCTACAACACAGATTTATACCCATGTTGCACAGGAAAAGCTAAAGGCGGTTCACACCCAGTATCATCCCAGGGGATGACGCCTTTGAAAGCATACTCGGCACGCCTGCAAATGGAGCTTTTGCCACGAGTCAGTTTAGGCGCTTCAGGAAAGCGCAATCCGGACCTTGCGGGTTAACCGAATATTCACTGTAAGAGTGGCTTCCAGTCGCGATTCAGGATTCTATGTGCCTGGAGGCCTTGTTGAGTACAAGCCCATTACCATTTCCGACATAATGGACTTCCTTGTTGATACTGATCTGAGCAGGCTGTAAGTAGTCGTATAAGTAAGTCCAGCATTCTCCAGGGTCGGCTTGTGAGTTACACATAAAAATCTCAACTATTGCATACCTGTATTCAGGATATGTGGAAACCAAAATGTGTGATTCAGC
>MAXP01000148.1 GCA_001751085.1 Desulfobacterales bacterium C00003060
CCTTGAAGAGTCGATCAGGCTGGCCACAAAAGCCTACGTGTTCGAAAACAACACTGCCAATACCTGGGTGACGATCAAGAGTATGATCGGTAACTTTTTGACCGGGATATGGAAACGAGGCGGTCTGGCAGGCGCGAGCCCCTCTGATGCCTTCAGCGTTCACGTCGGCTTGGGCGAGACCATGACCCCGGAAGATATCCTGGAGGGGATCCTTCGCGTCACGGTACTAGTGGCCCTCATCCGCCCGGCCGAGTTTATTGAAATTACCTTCCAGCAGCAGATGCAGAAATCGTAATGATGGGTTGATGACTATAAAAAGCTATCCTGATGCTGAGTGAATGAAATCGAAAAAACGTCAACCAACTTATAAGGAGGAATATTATGGCAGATGATGGTTCCGCCCAATCGACCAGTGTATGGCCGTTGTCCAAATTTCATTTTCAAGTGAAATGGGATGCCGAGGTGATGTCTTTCCAGGAGGTCTCGGGCCTTGATATCGAGGCGCAGCCGATCGAATACCGCCACGGCGACAGCCCCGAGTTTTCGACCATCAAAATGCCGGGAATCAAGAAATCCGGCAACGTCACCATGAAGAAAGGGGTCTTCAAGTCCGACAACAAATTTTGGGATTGGTTCAACCAGATCAAGATGAACACCATTAAGCGCGTGCCGGTGACCATCAGTCTTCTGGACGAGACTGGAGCGCCGACCATGGTCTGGACCCTCGCAAATGCCTGGCCGACCAAGCTTACGGGCACGGATCTTAAGTCCGACGGAAACGAAGTGGCGATCGAAAGTATCGAGATTACACACGAAGGGATAACAATGGCCAACGCATAGTCATGGCGATAGGTCCGGAATTATAACCATAACCATTGTGAAGGTCTTGGAATGAGTGATTATCCCCCCTCGGCTTTTTATTTCAAGGTGGAATTTTTTTCTCCCTATGGCAAGGGGGATACCTCGTTTCAGGAGGTGTCGGGGATCGGCGCAGAGATCGAGACCGAGGAGGTTGCCGAAGGCGGGGACCAGTATGTGCACCGGCTTCCCAAATCAATCAAATACCCGAGACTGGTTTTGAAGCGGGGGATCGCCACGATTAATTCGCCCCTGGTCAAGTGGTGCAAATCAGTTCTGGAAGCCGGCTTTATTTCCTCCATTGTTGTTCTTCCGCTGCTGGTTTTTCTCATGAACGAGGACAAGGTCCCGATCCGGGCCTGGTCGTTTGCCAATGCCTACCCGGTCAAATGGGACATTGACGCCTTCAACTCAACCAAGAACGAGGTGGCGATCGAAACAATCGAGTTGTCCTATACCAATTCCCAGCGGCTCGTCTGAGAAAGACTATGGCGATAGAGATAAAAAAACTGGTGGTAAAAACGACGGTCGGCTCGGCGGCGAGTTCCAGTGGCGGAGCAATAACTGATTGTGCATCCGATGACCTGGAGGCGATTAAGGACCAGATTCTTGCCGAATGCCGGGACCTGTTTTACGAGCTGTTGAACGAACAGAAAGAGCGATAAGTGCCTGAAACCACTACCCGCAAGAAAGAGAGACTGAAACTTACACCGTGTAAGGTCTCGAAAGATGGAACGGTTGAAGTTGTCGACGGCAAAAGCTTCGAGGTAATGCTGAATCCCCTAAATTATAAGAGGGACGATTCGATATGTTATAAGGATGATGAAGCACAGGGCCAGTCGGCATCGAACCTCAAGTTCAATGTGGTCAAGCCCCCAGGCTTTTCCTTTGACGTCATTCTTGACGGCACCGGCGTTGTTGATCAGTCCGCTCCGGAGGTGAAAGATCAGATCCGGAAGTTGAAGGATATTTTTGCGTATAGTGGCGAGGAACTTCGGCCTCTTGTCACGAAGGTGCTGTGGGGAACCACGATATTTTTTGGATGCCTTACCTCCATGTCCGTTGATTACACCTTGTTCAAACCCAGTGGCGAACCGTTGCGGGCAAAGGTCACGCTCGCTTTCACGGAGTTCATGAGCCAGAAGGAGGAATCGCTCAGGGCCAATCGCAAGTCAGCGGATTTGACGCATGTTGTCGAAGTGCGGGCCGGGGATACCCTGCCGCTCATGTGCAAACGGATCTACAAGGATTCCGGTTACTACACCCAGGTCGCGCGGCTGAACAACATCACCAATTTTAGGGACATCAAACCGGGAACCAGACTCTTTTTCCCGCCGCTCAGGTAATCCATGGCTGAATCACCGAAAATTGCCGGCGAAAGCGTTGTTCGGCTGAGCATCTTTTCCAAGGGGACAAAGATCGCCGATACCTATGGGGTGATTGCCGTCACGGTCAAAAAAAAGGTGAATAAAATTGCTTTGGCCAGGATCGTTCTGCGAGACGGCGATATGTCGAACGGCGATTTTCCCATCAGCAACACGGACGATTTCAAGCCTGGCGTTGAAATCAAGATCAATGCAGGCTACATGGAGGAGGAAGAGACCATCTTTCAGGGGATTGTCGTCAAGCATGGGATCAGCATCACACGGAACAATGCTTCTCGCCTTATTGTCGAATGCAGGGACAAGGCGGCGAAGATGACGGTGGGAAGAAAGAATGCCAATTACGTTGATGCCAAGGACAGCGACATCATTGCGAAGCTCATCAAAGGCTACAGCGACAGCGGACTGAGCGCCGATGTAGAGAAAACAAAGGCCCAGTATAAGGAACTCGTGCAGTATTATTGCACGGACTGGGACTATATGCTTTGCCGCGCGGAGGTCAACGGGCTTCTGGTCATCGTGGAAGACGGCGCCATTGCCGTCAAAGCGCCGAAAACCGATTCCAGTCCCTCATTGAAGGTGACCTACGGTCACGATTTAATGGAGTTTCAAGGCGAAATTGATGCCCGCACCCAGCTTACCGCGGTCAAGGGGGTCGCCTGGGATCCGAAGACCCAGGCCGTTATGGAGCAGGACGGCAGCAAGCCCACCCTGAACGAGCAGGGGGACCTTGATCCGGATGATCTGGCAAAGGTCGTGGAACTGCAATCCTATAAGTTGCAGACCGCAGCGCCGGTGGACAAGACCGGACTCAAGGCATGGACCGACGCGCAGATGCTCAAAGCCGGTATGGCAAGGATCCGCGGAACAATGAAGTTCCAGGGGAGCGCCAAGGCAAAGCCCGGCGAGCTGATCGAACTCAATGGCGTCGGGAACCGGTTCACGGGGAATGTTTTTGTCGGTTCCGTGGTTCACGAAATCTCCGGGGGAAACTGGACCACGGAGGTGGCATTCGGGCTTGCTCCCGAGTGGCTTGCCGAAAGAACGGATGTCGTGGCGCCGCCGGCATCCGGTTTTTCGCCCGGCGTCGAGGGGTTGCAGGTGGGGGTGGTGAAGAAGCTGGACCAAGACCCCGAGGGAGAACACAAGATACAGGTAGCGGTTCCTGTTTTACAGGCGGAAACGGAAGGGGTGTGGGCACGGCTGGCAAAGTTTTACGCCTCCGAAGGGATCGGAGCCTTTTTTGTTCCTGAGATCGGCGATGAGGTAGTGCTCGGATATTTCAATAACGATCCAGCTCATCCCGTGATCCTGGGGAGCTTATACAGCAGCAAGCGCAAACCGCCATACAGCCTTACCGCGGACAACTTCACCAAGGCGATCGTTACCAAGAGCGAGCTGAAGATAGAATTTGACGACGACAAGAAGGTGATCACCATCGAGACACCCGGCGGGAACAAGATCGTGATCAGCGATGACGATACCTCGATTCTGCTGGCCGACCAGAACAACAACACTGTCAAACTCGGATCAGACGGGATTGTCCTGGACAGTCCCAAGGACATCACGATTACCGCAAAAGGAAAGGTCTCTGTGGACGCGGCCGGTGGGCTGGAACTGAATTCCAAAGCGGATATAAAAATTACCGGAATGAATGTGAACAACGAGGCCGAGGTCGGTTTTGTGGCAAAAGGGAACTCCAGCGCCGAGCTGTCAGCCTCCGGACAGACCACGGTCAAGGGGGCCATGGTGATGATCAACTAGGAAGGTGAGAAAGGTATGCCGCCTGCTGCGCGTATAACCGATATGCACACGTGCCCCATGCAGACGCCTGCCTTCCCGTCGCCGATTCCGCATGTGGGGGGGCCGGTGGTCGGTCCCGGAGTTCCCACGGTGATGATCGGAAAGATGCCCGCTGCGGTGATGGGAGAC
>MAXP01000149.1 GCA_001751085.1 Desulfobacterales bacterium C00003060
ACATCTTACCCTGAGTTATTGAGAAGAGTCAATATGAAATACATGTGTGGTGTGTTACGAAGAAACAGAAAGCATTTCAATCAATTCGTCTCTGGAGAAGGTTTTCAGTAGACCGGGATCATTTTCTTGGACAACGCTTTCCATTAGGTTTCGCTTTTTATCAATTATGGCCGATATTTTCTCCTCCAGGGTTCCTTTGGTCACCAGTTTGAAGACGTGGACACCGCGCTTTTGTCCAATTCTGTGAACCCTGTCCGTGGCCTGGTCCTCCTTGGCAGCATTCCACCAGCGATCATAATGAATCACCACTGACGCAGCCACCAGGTCTATGCCCTGGCCTCCTGCCTTGAGACTTCCCACATAAAGTCGGCAATCCGGGTCATTGTTGAATCGGGAGATGATTTGACCTCTTTTCCGGCTTGCGCCGGTAAGGGTAACGAAATCCACATCGAGGGTCTTCAAGAAATTTTCAATTATCTTGATCATTCCCAGATACTGGCTGTAAATAACTACCTTCTGACCACTGTCGAGGCTTTCAGAGACTAAGTCCTTAAAGAGTTCCCATTTGCCAGACTGGTACTGATCATAATCATCCACTTTGCCCTGAATTAGAGCCGGATGGTTGCAGATCTGTTTGAGTAGGTTGAGCAGGGCAAAGATGTGGATGTAGGGAACAGGCTTGTCGTCTTTTTTTAGGACTTCCAGCAGCCCTTGTCCCCTTGATGAAATGCAATCGCGATATAGCTTGATTTGATCGTCGCTGAGGCTGCAAGTCCGGATGTCTTCAATTTTTTCCGGCAATTCATCTAAAACCGTTCTTTTCATACGGCGTAGAGTAAAGGGAGATATCAGCCTGGCCAGCTCCTTTTGCATGATCCGGTCAGGATCTGCTCCGATGGGTTTCACGTGTCTGGAGTTAAAGGCTTCATCGGTCCCGAGGTAGCCGGGAACAGTCAGGTCCAAAAGGGCCTTCAACTCTCCCACGTGGTTTTCTATGGGTGTTCCTGTGAGGCCCAGCATCATCTTTGCTTTGAGATTCCAGGCCGCTTGGTAGGTCAGGGTTTGAGGGTTCTTTAGGTGTTGGATTTCATCAAATACGACCAGATGAAAGCCAACACGTTGCAACCGTTCAATGTCATTGCGGAGAATTCCGTATGAGGTCAACAGCACATCGTGATCTTCCAGGGTATGATCAAGGTCCCGCTGGCCTCCATGAAAGACCGCAGCCTTCAATCCAGGGGCATGATCGCAAATTTTGTCAATCCAGTGGCTAAGGACCGTGGTGGGACAAACAACTAGAAACGGCTCAGTGATCTTTTCATGCTCCCTCAGTGAGAGCATAAAGCCTATTGCTTGATGGGTTTTGCCCAGGCCCATGTCGTCACATAGAAGCCCCCCAAGGCCGTTCTCGTACAAGAAGCAAAGCCACTCCACCCCCAATTTCTGGTAATGCCTCAGGGTTGAAGCCAACCCCTTCAATGTCTGCAAGGATCGGGCAGGTTTCAACTCCAGGAGTCTCTTTATCTGCAAAGCCTGTTTGCCATCAGTGGCGACACTCACTGGCGCCGGACTTGTGGCCTTCAGACGAAACAAATCCATGCGGGAGAGTCTAATCTGGTTTGACTCGTTGGCGGGTTGTTTTTTGGTGAACCGGCTTAGAAGCGGGACCAGGCCATCGAAATCCGGGGATTCACAATCTACCCAACCGTTGCGGATAGAGACGAAGCGTTGACCATCCTCTTTGGCGCGAAGAATTTTTGCCAGGGAGATGGCGCTGTTTCCAAATCCGTAGTTCAAAGAAAGCCAGCACCAATCTCGGTCTATGGCCGTGGGGGTAATTTCCACGTGGTCATATTGTCTGAAAATCTGAAGGACGTTTACTGCCGGATCCACAATGTGAGGCCCATGCTGAAGTTCATTCCCGAACTCCTGCAAGAAAGTGGGGACCCGGGATTTTTTTAGAACCATTTTGACCGGGGCTTTGAACCGGCGTTCCATTTTGCCTGGTGGTTCAAGCTCGGCCAGGATGCCCAGTTCCTTGATGTAGACTAAGTCTCCGTATTGGAAATGTTCCAGGCCCTCTCTCTCAAAAAGCTTGGTTTTACCACCCTCCTGTAGGACCTGAATAAAGGGCCGGAGTTCCAGATCCAGCTCTGTGTTTGCGGTCACCTTGAAAAGCGATTTGAGTGGAATAGGGTGAATACTCAGACCGTACTGGTTTGGGAGAAAGTCCCTAAAGGCGAGCAGCAGCCTTTTCACCTTCTTGGAAGGTATCACCATGCGAAAGACATCGTCCTGCTTGGGAGACCTGCAAGATACGGTAAATGCCCCGGATGACTCTTCAACGGCAGGGTGAAATGTGTAAGCGTCTCCAAATTCCCGATAGCAGTGGTAAGCTGTCCTGTACCAGGGACTTTGTTCCAAAATCTGCCTGTTAGTCTTAAAACCTTTTTCAAGCATGTAGCGCTCGTCATCTGAGAGGGTGAGCTTTGCGAGCTTTTCGAGGAGGGCGCCCCTGTGTGGAACACCATTTTTACCAGAAACCTGACCAAAGCGCCCTGCGAAGCGAAGCGCGTCAGGCCCTTGCGAAAAATATCGAAGCACCTCTTTTCCCCTGGGGCCAAACAACACAAGGAGCCTCTTGCCATCCTGATGAACTGACCGCAGCGTACACGATTGAACCGTGTCGTGGGAGTCATCGGCCAAGATGGTGGCGATGCGATACCAGATGCTGGCCCTGAAGGCTTCTTGAGGGGAGTGTACACCTAAATTTTTCAGAAAAGTCTTATAAAGACCAGACAGTCTTAGAATGTGGGGGCAGGTCCGTTTTCTGGAAGTGGAACACGAGCAGAATCTTGTCTCTGGTTCCCCGTGACCGGTTTTCAGAAAAAAGGCTATACCAGGCAGATTGTCTTTTGGGTCAGGCACCAGGGCCATTCCATGCCTGTGAAATTCCACCTGGTGGAGCTCTTCTGCAAAAGTTTGTGCCTGCTTCTTGTGTGCGGCTTTTCGTGTTCGTTTTTGGTCAGTTTTCTTTTTGAGTCGTGCCATCGTAACATTTGTGCATGGGATATTATCGGGGTGTCTTTCCTTTTGACGACAACCTCACACGTTTTCCGGCATGCCACTCGGCAGCGCGATCATCATAGGGAAGAATCAACATGTTCTGTCGCACCACGTCGTTGAGGAATGATTCAATTCTGCCAGCGGACGAATCTCGAAGACCTTTAAAATCGGAGTCGGTAATTTGCACCGATCTATCCTGCATGACTTGCCTGAATGTCACTAGGGCATTCCAAAACCCTCTGCTTTTCTGATCCATCAGTTCGTATTCATGAACAGACAACAGCACCGCAACCGGTTCTCCTCTCCTTCATATAATTTCATATTATAGCCATCTTTATAGCCATAATCAAGAAAAACCGGCCTGCTTCCATTATAGTCTGTGTGTGTGTCCGTGCTTACTGCGCCTGTCCCGTAGAGTCTATCGTGCTGGGGTAAATATTGAAGCACTTTACCGGGGTAGGTCTGTCGATGTGGGTCTGTGGCTATATAGAATCCTTTAGGGTCTTTCCGGGCTTGAACCTAACAGCATTGCGGGCCTTAATCTTGATTTCTTCACCTGTGGCAGGGTTTCGGCCCTTTCTGGCCTTACGCCGGACCTTGGAAAAGGTGCCAAAACCAACCAGCGTGATTTTCCCATCCTTCTTCTTCAGAGCTTTGGTAACGCTGTCAACAAACGAGTCCAGGGCCTTGCCGGCACCAGCGTTTGAGATCCCCGCATCCGTTGCCATCTTTTCAATCAGTTCTGCTTTTGTCATTTCGCTTTCCTCCTTTGGTATGGGTTGGGCCAACTACCACTGTTGAGAATTGATCCTGAATGGGTCTGGAACTATCACAGAGCCAGAGAGCCCTCTTGAGCTGAATTCTTGACCCCAGGGGAATAGGCTGCGCATTCCACAGGGCGGTGAGGGGAATTCAGCTTAAACTGCCATCCCGCTGTCGGGGGGGGCGTTTTTCCGGCACAAAGGCTGATGTTCCTACCTTTTTTATCATGGGAAAGAGGCCATTACAACTCGGAATTGCCCGTGTTTCACTTTGGACTTCGGATTCTGGCTCCTAATCCCGCATTTCGCAATCCAAAACCGGCATGACCTTATCTGTCACAACGATGTGTTATAATACAGATTAAGTCCGGGCTTTGGACTTTACTTTGGTACTTGTTCCTGATAAAAAATCGGGTTAAATCAATAAGAAACATGGCAACATAGTCCTTCACCCAAAACTGCTGAAAGGGAGGCAGCATGCGGGGTTATCAGTTAACCAGCCAATGGCGAATTTTGCGGGCCATCGAGTCCCTAAAGCATGGTGCCGCTGTGGTTGAACTTGCAGCAGAAGAAGGCTGACACAAACTTGGAACACCAAACTCCAAACCCGATACCGGTCGAATGATCGTCATAGAACCAGACATTGTTCTTTGCGCGACGAAAAGGATTATCTAAGGCCCATCAAACGAACTGAAAGGATCACTTAATGCCACGCATCTTCGACAACATTGAAACACAACTCCTTCCTGCCTTACAAGAAACCCTTGAAGTGGCCGACCATGCTGATTTTTGTGTAGGGTATTTCAATCTGCGCGGCTGGAAACAACTCGATTCATACACAGAAAAATGGTCCGGAGGGGAAGGCCAATGTTGTCGTCTGCTTGTGGGAATGCATAGGCTACCTCAGGATGAATTGCGGCAAGCCATGAGGCTTTCTATGCGTGATAGCGACATGGATAACCAGACCGCCCTGCGCCTTAAGAAACGATTGGCAGAGGAATTCCGTGAGCAGTTGACTGTCGGCATACCCACCAATGAGGATGAAAGAGGGCTCCGCTGGCTTGCCGCTCAGATCAAAGCAACAAAGGTTATTGTGAAACTGTTCCTACGCCATCCATTGCATGCAAAGCTTTATTTTCTCTATCGGCCCGACCCTATCAATCCAGCCGTAGGATATCTTGGCAGCAGCAACCTGACCTTTGCAGGTCTTTCCAAACAGGGCGAATTGAATGTGGACGTGCTTGATCATGATGCCTGCAGGAAGCTGGCCAAATGGTTTGAAGATCGCTGGAATGATCACTGGTGTATCGATATCTCAAACGAGCTGGTTCAGATTATTGGGGAAAGCTGGGCGCGTGAAGAGCCAATCCCTCCTTATCATATGGGATTGCCAGCATATTTGAAGGATAATGAAGTTTATGGACTCTGTTGATTCTGTCAAATCCGGTAATTGATCTATGAGACCCAACCTTTATATTATAGCCGGTCCTAATGGTGCCGGCAAAACAACGTTTGCAAGAGAGTTCCTTCCCAATTATGCCGAATGCTTGGAGTTTGTGAATGCCGATTTGATCGCAAGCGGTCTTTCACCGTTTTCACCTGAACGTGCAGCCATCAGGGCAGGCAGGCTCATGCTGGAGAGGATTCATTTCCTGGCTGACCGCGGGACAGATTTTGGTTTTGAAACTACGCTATCCGGTAAAGGCTATGTGCGCCTTCTCAAGGATTTGAAAAGCCGGGGCTACCGGATTTACCTTTATTTCCTTTGGGTTGATAATGTTGATATTGCTCTTGGGCGTGTTGCTGATCG
>MAXP01000150.1 GCA_001751085.1 Desulfobacterales bacterium C00003060
TCTGAACTCAGCCTGTTTCAGATGAAAAGGTTTCTTTTAAGAACCTCCCTTGACCTTGGAAACCCGGGACAGGATGAACGGTATGGCCATGGCCGGCTTGATCTTTCTTCAGCACTGGATTTTATGGATCACTACACACCCCGCTTGGGGTCTGCTGACCTTGTGCTGGAAAGAAAAAAAACGACCTACGGTATTCCATGCCTTGGATACGAGACTTATTTTTCCGATGGTGAGAACACGTTTTTGAGTGAAGAAATTACGAGCTTGTTTGTCTTTCTGGGTTCACATGAATCGACCTTTAAAACACTGGGGTCCGCAGATGTGAACGGCGATCGGTTTTCAGATCTGGTTATCAGTCAAACCAGCCGGCTCGATTCAAATGAATATCTGGTCGAATACAAGGTCTATCTCTCTTTGGATTCCGGTGGTTTTTCTGACAGGGCCGAAACCTGGTATTCATACATCTCCCCTTTTCCCGATGGTTATGAATTCATTGCTCTGGCAGACGTGCATGGCGATGGTAAATCAGATCTTATATTGTGCGAGAGAGAGGAGCTTCAAACAGGAGAAAAACTACATCTTCTGGTCATGGCCTCAAACGGACGAGACGCTTTTCAGACATCAGCCGAAGACTGGGCAACAATTCATGCGGGCCATAATTATAAGGTGGAGGTCGATGTTGGGGATGTCAATGGAAACGGCAAAGCTGATTTGGTCTTTGGGAAGGGCTACGACCCTCCTTATGGCGGTTACTATCCGGTCTATTATTATGTTGGGCTATCCGATGGAATGACGTTCGGAACTTTTTCCTCCTGGATAACCCTGTTTTCTTCCAGGGTTAGCGGGAAACCGGAGTATCTCTGTATGTCGGACGTTAACGGGGACGGAGCTGATGATTTGATTTTCTCTGCGGAAGCTTACTACTATAGTTCTCCAGACTCAAGATCAATTTATGTATGCCTATCCAATGGCAGATCATGGTTTCTCTCAAAGCAACTCTGGGCCGGCATAGATTGGGGTGAAAACGCTCAGTTAGAAACAGTGGCCGATGTTAATGGAGATAAGGCGGGCGACCTGATAGTGACCCGGTTAGAAACAACGTCAGACCATCGGTCATTTGAGGTGTGGTTGTCGAATGGCCAAAGCCGATTTATTGAAAGTGAACTGCCCTGGTTGAGACTGAACGAATCATGGCTGCAAGGCATCCCCAAAATAGCAGGTGTAGCCAATGCCGGGTTGGGTAATAATTGGTCAAATACGTTTAACTAAATCTTTTAAAAACTAAGGGAGGTGTCGGTAATAAGAATTATCCGGTGAGCGCAGACTTTGCTTTTGGTTTTACAACCGATTTATCTTTAAAGGAGGAGATTTTTATGAAAAAAATTACAATAGTTCTGGCCGTGGGCTTTGTTTTGTTGATGTTCACACAAACCCATGCGGCAATTATTTGGCAGGAGGCACACGGTGGAGGCGACTATTATCAATTCGCTTATTCTGTGAACAAAAATGGGGGATGGTTTTGTGATGACAGCATCCCTACGGCAAAGAATGTTCCTGCTTCGGATATCAAAACCAACATTCCGGGAATGGCGGGTGCCTATGAAATTCCCGCATCAAGTAGCAATAGCCCATATCCGCTCCAAGGGAAGATCCAAATGGATGCATATGCTCAAGGTCCTGACAATGGTATAACCCCAGCAAATGGTGCGGAGGTTAAAGGGTATGCCAACATTACCCTTAGCGACCAGTTCAATTCGGATCATGGTGTTAGCGTGGAGCAGAATGTAAGTACATTAGTCAACAGAAGATTTATGGTTACCGGTCCGGGACAATATGTTCTTGACGGTCACCTGAGTGGTCCAGCAGATGTTAATGATACTTTCAACTCCTTTTTGGGCGGCGACTTCTATGGAGCCTCATGGGACCTCAGCGGCCATGCAACACTCGATGGTTTTGTGCTTGATGAAAACGGTATGATAGTCTCAAGCCTTGATAATGTTGCAACCTTTGAGTTTAATAATTCCGATAGAGACGGTAACACCCCGGTTGACCTTATTAGGAAGACTGTAGATGGCGATGACGTCATGTATGGGCTGACGGTTTATTTGGAAATGGAGACCAATCTGCAGAACTTTAATCCGCAACAGGGTCTTATGGGTGACCTGACCGGTATGGGACCTTTCGATGTTGGAACTGCTGACTTACCGTTTGAGGTGAGTGCTTCGATCTCACAAGTACCCGTACCCGGTTCTCTGGTTCTGCTTTTTTCCGGTCTGGGCTCTTTGGTTTGTCTCCGCCGTAGATACTTTGGGGAATAATAAAGAGTTTAAAATTAAAAAGAAAGGGGGTGAGAAACACAGAATATTTTGATGCAATTTGCGAAGTTGTTTTCTGAACAATGACTTTAAAAACTTTAAGAATTAAGGAGGAACAAAGATGAAATTAACAAAAATGATTATGGTTGTGTTAACCGCTATGTTGATAGCAGTACCGGCATTTGCTGGCAACTGCCCGGAGTATGATGCTGTCGGATGCGATAGCATGAATTATTTTGCCCTTAATGCCTATGTGCCGTTGGGGATGGTGAGCGACGGGAATATAGGGGACCTAGGGGGTACTATGCTTCCGATTAACGAGTACAGTGCTTTCCCCCTTGATGAGGAGGAGGTGTGGGGTGAAAAGTTTGTGCAAACCGCTGGTATGGTGTCCAATGACCATTGCTTTCCCGGGTACATGTCGGCTATGACACCTGTCTGGACATCCGCT
>MAXP01000151.1 GCA_001751085.1 Desulfobacterales bacterium C00003060
GGTTACAGAGTTTCTGGACTCCGGTTTTCACCGGAGTGACGACTTTTTACGAAACCATCAATCTTCAATCGAAAATTGTCAATCAAAGGAGGAGGCTTGAAGAGATGAACGATCTTCCAATGACCTTTCCCAAAATTCTCATCCATAACTCCGAGAGATTCCCCACCACCAAGGCAGCCATACGTGAAAAGGACTACGGTATATGGCAGTCCTATTCATGGCAGGACTATCTTGACCAGACGAGGGACTTTGCCCTGGGATTGGCCTCTCTGGGTTTCAAGAAGGAAGATAAAATGGCCATTATCGGGGACAACAGACCCCAGCTTTACTGGGGGATGGCCGGCTGCCAGTGCCTGGGGGGTGTGCCCGTTCCCCTTTACCAGGACGCCATACATAAGGAGCTTCAATATATTGTGGATCATTCAGAGTGCAGGTTCGTCCTGGCGGAAGATCAGGAACAGACCGATAAGTTCATGCACCTGAAAGATGAGGTCCCCAGGCTGGAATATATCATCTATGATGATCCCAGGGGGCTTCAAAACTACCAGAAAGACTGGCTGATCGCCTTTACAGATGTCCAGGAGATGGGCCGCAGGTTTGGCAAAGAAAACCCCGACTATTTCATGGGTTCGGTCAATCAGGTAAAGCCTGATGACATGTCGATCATTGTCTACACATCAGGGACCACCGGAAATCCCAAAGGGGTTATGATAACACACCGTATGATTGCCGATTGTTCCCGCGGATTTCTTGAGTGGGACAATCTAAAGGAGACGGAAGATGTCATGGCCTATCTCCCCATGGCCTGGATCGGGGATCATATCTTCTCTTATGGCCAGGCCCTCTGTTCCGGATTTACCGTCAACTGCCCGGAGAGCACCGCCACGGTGGTGCATGACCAGAAGGAGATCGGACCCACCCATATCTTTGCTCCCCCCCGTATCTGGGAGAATATCCTGACCCAGATCATGATCAAGATAGAGGATTCGGCCTGGATTAAACGAAAGGGGTTTGACTACTTTATGAAGGTGGCCAACCGGGTTGAGAAAAAGAGGATCGCCAATGAGCAGGTCCCGGTTGGTGACAGTACCCTTTATCAAATCGGTCGTTTTCTGTTTTTCGGTCCATTAGTAGATAACCTTGGGATGAGTAAGCTTAAGGTCGCCTATACAGCAGGCGAGGCCATCGGCCCGGAGATATTTGAATTCTACAGGTCCTTAGGGATTAATCTGAAGCAGCTCTATGGCATGACAGAGAGCTGCGCCTATATATCCATGCAGAAAGATGGTGAGATCGACTCCGAGAGCGTGGGTCCTCCGGCCCCCGGTGTGGAGATAAAGATCTCTGACAAGGGGGAGGTCCTGTATAAAGGACCGGGCAATTTCGTGGGCTATTTTAAAAACCCCGAGGCCACGGCCGAGACCATTGAAGACGGGTGGCTCTATTCAGGCGATGCAGGCTATATGACGGAGCAGGGACATCTCAAGATCATTGACCGGGCCAAAGATGTGAGCAAATTGAATGACGGTACCATGTTTGCGCCCAAATATATCGAGAACAAGCTCAAGTTCAGCCCCTATATCAAGGAGGCCGTAGCACATGGAATGAATAAGGACTTTGTGGCCGTCTTTATTGATATTGATTACGGGGCCGTGGCAAACTGGGCCGAAAGAAGGCATATCGCTTTTACAAGCTATACAGACCTTGCGCAGAAGCCCCCGGTCTATGACCTCATTCAAGAGGCTATCCTCAAGGTCAACAGGAGCCTGAGTGATGATCCAAAGCTCAAGAATTCCCAGATCAAGCGGTACCTCCTCTTTCATAAGGAGTTGAACCCGGATGACGGCGAGATCACCCGCACCCGGAAGGTGAGGAGGAAGTTCGTCGCCGAGAAATATGGCAACCTCATTGATGCCCTTTACGACCCAGCCAAAGAGAGCGTGGACATGGAAGCGACATTTACCTACGAGGATGGCCGGACCACGACCATGAAGGCCAACCTTAAAGTTAGTGACGTCAATACGTTTTGATGAGTGAAAAACCTGAGCGGGTACTTTGACGGAGAAGATACGCCATGAATGAAAAAAACGAGCCCATACTTCGCGCAGAAAACATAAGCATCTCATTTGGCGGCCTGAAGGCCTTAGACAATGTCAGCCTGGAAATCAATCCCGGCGA
>MAXP01000152.1:0-1766 GCA_001751085.1 Desulfobacterales bacterium C00003060
CGATATCAAGCATTGTTTTGTTCTCCTCGGTTGCTCAGGTGTTGGTATGGTAACTTCGTGCGGTGGATTATTAAATTTCTTGCCGCGGGGTCAAAGCTCGCACCGATCATTCGGGACTCTCGCGGTTTCCGAGGTGAACCTCTTTTGCACATCAGTCACTTAAATGCAAAGCCAAACATCCCGCGAACAAACACGGATACGGTCTTTGTTACATGCATCATCGCTCCGTTGGCTGCTGGCTGGGTCGAAGTTTCGAGGTTCTGGGTGGCGTCAACCATATTAACCGTTACCGCGTTGGAAGTGGTTGTATCCACATATCCATACAAATCGGTAAAACTGGCTTTAGCCGGCGGCAGTGCAATACTGCCTGTCGAATTGATTCTTACGCGGTAAGAAAAACGCTGGGTATCACCTTCATCCAATACCACTTCCTTCAAGCCCATGATACCGCCCAATAGGGTTGCATTTTCATTTTCAGATATAGTGTCGCTCACATCAACCGTGGCTTGAAGGCTGCCCATGTTCTGGATGTGTACAGTCACCTCAACCACATCTCCACAGGATATTTCTGTTTGATTCACCATCTTGGTCAAGTTGATCTGCGCAGCACGTGCTGCGATCTGTGATCGATCCAAAACCGATACAAAACTATAATTTTTCCCACATACATTCCAATTGGCTGTAGCAACCGGGATCTTACATGCCCCCATAGACAGAGGTTTCATCGAATAAGAAAACTGTCTCTTTTCGTTTGGAGTTAGATTCAGTGTCCATTCCAGGCTCGAATCATCTTCCAGCGTAAAGTTCTCCGGAAGGTAGTCTGTGAGTTCAATACAGTTGATATCGATCAAACCGGGATTGAAAACCGTAAGGTTCACGGTAGCACAGGAAGGGATTGAACTGTTTGAATCGTTATAATTGTTGAAACGGTCGCCATGCAGATATACTGATTCAGTCACTGTTTTTTCGATCTCAAGCATCTTCCAGCAGGGCAACACTGTGATTGATTTCGAAGCAGAGATAACATGTTTCTCACCGTCCCAGCTCTTGCCGGATGCGGTGGCTGTGATTTCGAATGCCCGTTTCTCCATCAGGTAAGGTATCTTGAGATATACATCTATAGTCTCTGAGCGATATCTTGCGATCTCATCGAAATTGCGAATCCGGTTACTTATTGTCCGCATGCCGCCTGTATTTATATTGAGCTTCACTTCCTCGATGCTGCAGGTTCCGGTGTTCTTCAAGAGCACCTCTGCGTGAATCTCATTATCATCCGGGTACGGTGCTTCTTCATCGGTTGAGATGGATAACTGGAGCTCCGGTTTGGCACGTAGACGCACTTCGATATCCGCTATCGGATCATTCTCTTCATCACACCACGCGACCTCATAGCCGGTCACGTTTACCACGGTCACATTAATCTCATCGTTGTGATTGATTGATTCGGTCCCTGTCAGAGAATCTGTCGTGACCACCGATCCATTGCGATATATCTTTATGAGAACGAGACCATGATCTATATCAAAACTACATGCCTCTACCGCAAACCCCTCTTTTACGAATTGGTCATGGAGATGAAGCGTATACTCATTTGCCCGAGCCCATTCAACATCTTCAGCTACTACATGCCCCATCGACATGACTGCAATGAACAGCACCAGCGCAGTATTATAGGAGTTGTGTTTCATTTTTCTCGCAAAAATAAAAAAATCAACAAACTGCTGTTTCCAGCAGCTTGTGACCAGTCATATTGCCTCGACCTCGAA
>MAXP01000152.1:1846-2571 GCA_001751085.1 Desulfobacterales bacterium C00003060
ACCATCAGTCATTGCGGTTGCCACCACCGATACTTTGATTCTCATCCCAACACCATCAGGGTCCGTATTGATGATCTGGATCGTGTTCTGGTCAGATGGTACGCTGTTTGTTCCTGGGGCGGATGCAGCGAAACTGACGGTCGTAAGTGCAGTTCCTGATCCATCCTTGACCTCAAAGCCCATCAGCGGATTCTGGAATATATTCCCAACCTCAATACCATTATTGGTAGCAGCTAAACCAGTACTATCGGTTACATTAACCAGCACATGTTTAAGACCGCTTGTGGATGGTACAATCCACGTCGCTCCAAACGTTGCGGTGGTAGCGTCCACATCCACAACGTGGGCGAGTGGCACAACAGTATCCTCTGCACTGATAGACGCATCATCAGAGAATATCAGTTCGACCGTTGCGATATCGGATGCACCGTTGCCATCCGTTACATCGACTGTGAAGTCGATTGGCTCTCCAGTGAAGCCATAGGGTATTGTATAGTCCCGGGTAACACCCAGCGTGATGTTATAGCTCGTGACGTTTATTACGGGTTTTGCGGTAGCCATCAGGCATATTGCATCGGCACCGACCGAATATGTCTCGTTGGGCGTACCGGCAGCCATGGATGCAGTCAGCGCAACAGCAATTACCAGCAGCAACATTCTTGGTTTCATATTGTTTTCCTCCTTTTTATGTTTGTGTGAAAAAGATAATCTTTTTCACGGTTTGT
>MAXP01000153.1 GCA_001751085.1 Desulfobacterales bacterium C00003060
GCCATCAAGCGCGGCGAGGACCGGATCGCATTCAAGGAGACCATGGACAGCCTCGGCATAGAGATGCCCAGGAGCAAACCGGCCTTCAGCGTAAAGGAAGCCGAAGACATTGCCGTGGAACTCGACTACCCGGTGGTCATCCGTCCTGCCTATACCATGGGAGGAACGGGCGGCGGCCTTGTATACAATGTGGAAGAGTTGCGAACCATTGCGAGTCGCGGCATCTCGGCAAGCCTGGTGGGCCAGGTGCTGGTAGAGGAGTCTGTCCTTGGATGGGAGGAATTGGAACTCGAAGTCGTGCGCGACGCCAAGAACCGGATGATCACCGTCTGCTTTATCGAAAATGTGGATGCCATGGGCGTGCACACAGGCGACTCCTTTTGCACGGCTCCCATGCTTACTATCGACCCGGAACTGCAAAAACAGCTTCAAAAATGGTCGTACGACATTGTTGAGGCCATAAAGGTCATCGGCGGTACCAACGTCCAGTTTGCCCATGATCCCAAGACCGGCCGTGTGGTGGTAATCGAAATCAACCCCAGGACCTCCCGTTCTTCGGCCCTTGCTTCCAAGGCCACGGGTTTTCCCATCGCGCTTATTTCCGCCATGCTGGCAGGGGGCATGACGCTCGACGAGATCCCTTACTGGCGAGAGGGGACCTTGGACAAGTACACGCCCTGGGGGGACTATGTGGTAGTGAAGTTTGCCCGGTGGGCCTTTGAAAAGTTTGAGGGCTCTGAAGATAAGCTCGGCACACAGATGCGCGCCGTGGGCGAGGTCATGAGTATTGGCAAGAACTATAAGGAGGCCTTCCAGAAGGCGATTCGATCCCTGGAAAACGGTCGCTACGGGCTCGGCTTTGCCAAGGATTTTCATGAGAGGACCCTGGATGAGTTGATAGAGCTCCTAGCCGAGCCATCGAGCGAACGCCAGTTTATTATGTACGAGGCCCTGCGAAGGGGAGCCGGCGTGGACATGCTTTACGAGAGGACCTTTATCAAGCCATGGTTCATTGAACAGATGAAGGAACTTGTGGCACTTGAAGAAGACATCCTGAAATACAAGAGAAATGTTGTCCCCGACGATCTGCTGGTTCAGGCCAAAAAGGACGGATTCTCAGACAGGTATCTGTCTGAGCTCCTCGGCATTCCGGAAAAGGACCTAAGACAGCGCCGGACTTCTTTGGGCGTGGTTGAGGCATGGGAGCCTGTGCCGGTGAGCGGCGTGGAAAACGCAGCATACTATTTTTCCACCTATAATGCCCCCGACAAGGTGGATACGAGCAAGAGGCGCAAGATCATGATACTGGGCGGTGGGCCTAACCGTATCGGGCAGGGGATCGAGTTTGATTACTGCTGTGTTCATGCCGCCTTTGCCCTGCGTGACGAGGGGTTCGAGTCGATCATGGTCAACTGCAACCCTGAGACGGTCTCAACCGACTACGATACGTCGGATAAGCTGTACTTTGAACCACTCACGGTTGAAGACGTCTTGAGCATATACGAAAAGGAAAAGCCTGAAGGGGTGATCGTCCAGTTCGGTGGGCAGACCCCTTTAAATATTGCCAATGAACTGTCCAAGGCCGGTGTCAAGATCATCGGCACTTCCCCTGAGACCATAGATCTTGCTGAAGACCGTGACCGGTTTCGCCACAAGATGGCAAAGCTTGGCATTCCAGAGCCTCAATCAGGCATGGCGACTACCCTGAAACAAGCCGTTGATGTGGCTGAGAGGATCGGTTATCCCCTCATTGTCAGGCCCTCGTATGTCCTTGGGGGGCGGGCCATGGAGGTTGTCCATGACGAGGAGATGCTGAAGCACTACATGGCCGTGGCAGTAGACGTATCGCCGGAGCGGCCGATCTTGATCGACAAGTTCCTGGAAAATGCTATTGAGGCCGAAGCGGATGCTATTTCCGACGGCACGGATGCCTTTGTGCCGGCTGTGATGGAACACATTGAGCTGGCCGGAGTCCACTCGGGTGACTCGGCCTGCGTTATACCCCCTATCAGTATCCCAGCTAGACATATTGATACCATTTACGAATACACGAAAAAAATCGCCGTGGAACTTGGTGTGGTCGGTCTGATGAACATCCAGTATGCCATAGCAAACGATATGGTCTACATCCTTGAAGCGAATCCCCGTGCTTCAAGAACAGTGCCCCTGGTTTCAAAGGTCTGCAATATCTCCATGGCTCGGATGGCCACCCAGCTCATGCTGGGGAAAAAGCTTGCCGACCTTGATATCAAGCCGAAAACGATCCCTCACTTTGGCGTCAAGGAAGCGGTTTTCCCCTTTAACATGTTTCCAGAGGTTGATCCGCTCCTGGGGCCTGAGATGCGATCCACGGGCGAAGTCCTGGGACTTGCGGATTCTTTTGGCCTTGCCTTCTATAAAGCTCAGGAGGCTGGTCAACAGTGGCTTCCCTCTGAGGGAACCGTGCTTGTCACCGTGTCCGATAATGACAAGCATGCGGTCTTGGATGTCGCCAGGCGGTTTGATAAACTGGGTTTCAAAATCAAGGCTACTGAAGGGACTCACAAGTTCCTGGCAGGCCACGGCATTGACTCCGAGCCTATACGCAAGGTGCATGAAGGCCGTCCCAATATTGTTGACGGAATAAAGAACCATGAAATCCAACTGATCATAAATACCCCCAGCGGTAGACTGAGCAAACATGACGATTCTTACATCCGCAAGGCTGCGATCAAGTATAACGTGTCATACATAACCACGACAGCCGCCGCCATTGCTGCTGCCAGGGGGATTGCAGCTTGCAGGAAGGGGCATGGCCGGGTTAAATCTCTTCAGAGATACCATGCGGATATCAGATGATTCTGGATCTTGGATTGCGGAATCACTCGAGTGGAGAATGTGGGTACGGAGTGCGGTATAGTGAGGACGAACCCATGAAGTCACTGCAAGATAACTGCGGCGTTTTTGGTTTATGTTCGGATACCGAATGTGTGCATGACATTTTTCAGGGGATTGATTTTCTCCAACACCGGGGACAGGAGTACTGCGGCATCTCGACTTTTGACGGGAGCATCCGTCAAATTACGCATTACGGTAAAGTTGCCGG
>MAXP01000154.1 GCA_001751085.1 Desulfobacterales bacterium C00003060
TCATGACGATTATGGGTTACCCGCAGTACAGGGTCACTGGTGGAAAGATTGTCTTCAAAGGAGAAGACATCACCCACATGCCTGTTGACGAGCGGGCGAAGCTGGGGGTCGGCATCTCTTATCAGCGGCCTCCTACCATTCATGGGGTTAAGACAAGGCAAATGGTTCAAATCTGTTCTAAAGATGAGGTTGACGCAGAGGCACTTGCCGAAAAGGTGAATTTCTCTGAATTCCTGGAGCGTGACATCAATGCAGGTTTTTCGGGTGGTGAGATCAAGCGCTCAGAGCTGTTGCAACTGATGGCGCAGGATCCGAGCCTGTTGCTCTTTGATGAGCCAGAGTCGGGGGTTGACTTGGAGAACATCTTCCTCATAGGAAATACGATTAGCGAATTACTGCAACGGGACTTTAAGCTTAATACTCAAAAGAGCCAGAAGGAGAAGCGGGAAGAACGAAGCAAGATGGGCCTGATCATCACGCACACGGGGTTCATCCTGGATTACGTGACAGCGGACAAAGGACAAGTTCTATATAATGGGGTGCTGACTTGCACGAGCCACCCCAGGGAAATTTTCAGGTGTATCAGCAAAGTCGGATATGAGGAGTGTGTAAGATGCGCGGTTTAGACGAAAAAGCCCGTCAGGCAAAGGAGAAGAAGGCTCCGCTTGGCCCGGACATTGATCTCGATGCCTATGAGTCGGAAGCCCTTCCACATGAGTATGTGGAGGATCTTCATGTCTTATCCGAAGCCGATAAGAAACGGATGATCCTGGCGGGGGTAGATGCGGAAGAAAAGGATAGGTCGGGCACCTTCATACAAAAGGATACAGCGGTGGTCCACGCCCATTCCAAGCAGGAAGGCCTGGAAGTGATACCAATTAAAGATGCCCTGAAAAAATATGACTGGGTCCAGGATTACTACTGGAAACTGGTGGCAGTAGACACCGACAAGTACACGGCCAAGGCCCATCTTGACTTACATAACGGCTACGTCATCAGGGCCCTTGCAGGCAGCAAGGTGATCTATCCTGTCCAGGCATGCATGTATCTGGAAAAGGAGGGCCTAAGCCAGAATGTGCACAACATTATTGTTGCTGAAGAGGGATCGGAGCTTCATATCATCACAGGTTGTGCCACGGCTGCCCACTTGCGACGGGGACTCCACGTGGGTATCTCTGAGTTTTACGTCAAGAAGGACGCAAAGCTTAGCTTTACGATGATTCACCACTGGGCCGAAGAGATAATGGTTCGGGCCAGATCGGTTGGGGTCGTTGAGGAAGGCGGGCTTTTTCTGAATAATTATATCTGCATGAGGCCGGTCAGGTCTCTCCAGATGTATCCCACAACTCACCTGGTTGGAAAGGGGGCCGTGGCCCGTTTCTATAGCCTCCTTGTGGGGAGCCCTGTGTCTGAGATGGACGTGGGCGGCCGCATTTTCCTGAAACAGGCAGATACCCGTGCCGAGATCATCTCCCGTGCCATTACCAACGGTGGAAACATCATTGCCCGCGGGGACCTGGTAGGTGAAGTGCCCGGAGTAAAGGCCCATCTGGAGTGCCGAGGCCTCATTCTTAATGGTGGTTCCATTCACGCCATACCGGAGCTTGAGGGCAAGGTAGATGGTGTAGAGATGTCTCATGAAGCAGCCGTGGGCAAGATCGCCCAGGAAGAAATTCTCTACCTGATGTCTCGTGGTTTGAGTGAAGACGAGGCCACCGCTACTATTGTCCGAGGCTTTTTGAGCGTGGATATTCCCGGCTTGCCGCCCCAGCTCAGGGCAGAGATTGATCGTGCCGTGGAACAGAGTGATAAGGACATGATGTAGTTCTCTTTTTGTAACCGTTCACAGAGTGGGGTGTTTCTTGGAAAGGCTTGGCGGGAAAACAGGGGTTGGAGACACCGGAGCGGAAAGAAGTATGCCACCCCGTCAACGGTTACCTTTTTTTTGCTTGCGATGAGAGAGGAGTTAGGGATGCAGGAACCTGTCAACATCTACACGCTTAGTACCTGCAGTCATTGTAAGGCCACCAAAAAATTCCTGAATGACTGCGCTGTAAAATACGATTTCACTGATGTGGATTTGCTTAAAGGGGAGGAAAGGGCCGCTATTCTTGAAGACATGAAAAAATGGAATCCACAGTGTTCATTTCCTACCATTATCATCGGAGAGAAAGTCATCGTAGGATATAAAGAAGACGAAATCAAGGAGGCCCTTGGATTATGAACGAGGTGGAAAAACTATGCGAAATGTTGAGGAACGTTCAAGAACCGAAAGGTTACTACTTTAACAACGACAAAGAAAGAGTCTTAGACCTTCTGGGTGCTCTTCTTGTGAATAAGAAACGTTACGGCTACATGTCCTGCCCTTGCAGGCTGGCCACGGGGGAGCGTGAACTCGACAAAGACATCTTGTGCCCGTGCGTCTATAGAACCCCTGACGTAGAAGAGTATGGGAGCTGCTATTGTAATCTTTATGTTTCAGAGGCCTGGAACGACCATAAGGTCCCTCACGCCCATGTGCCGGAGAGGAGGCCACTGGAAAAAACTCCGTATTAGTCATTCGTCATCTATCATTTGTTTGATATCCCTCTAATGACCGATGACTAATGACTCGCAAAGGAGGACTCATCGTGACCACGATCAAGATAAAGGGGATGACCTGCAATCACTGTGTCCTGGCCGTTACCAAGGCCTTGAACGAGATTGACGGGATCAAGAACGTCAAGGTGGACCTTGCAAAGGGTGAGGCTGTTTTTGATGAGGGAATGCCCATTGACATGGACCTTGTAAGAACAGGAATCAAGAATGCAGGATACGAAGTTGTATAGTAAAGCTATGCTCAATATTCGTGGCATGACTTGCGCGGCGTGTGTAGTGCGTGTGGAGCAAGGGCTGAAAGACCTTGAGGGCGTTCAAAAGGCTTCAGTCAATTTTGCCATAGAGAAGGCTACGGTTGAATATGATTCGTCCGTCCTTGGGCTTGAGGACATTGCCGACAAGGTCAAGGACCTGGGCTATGAAGTCGTGGGCCCGGAGAAGTCAAGGGGTGGTGTTGATAAGACCACCATTTCTGTTGGGGGCATGACCTGTGCGGCTTGTGTGAGACGTGTGGAATTGGCCTTAAAAGCGATTGACGGTGTCAAGGATGCGAGCGTCAACCTTTCCACTGCCAGGGCCACGGTGATTCATGAGCCGGACTGGGGCGGCGTAGAAGCGCTAAGACTGGTGGTTTCTGACACTGGGTACGAATTTTTGGGAGTGCTTGGGGAAAGTCCGGAGGACCCTGTTGAGGCTGCCCAGAAAAGAGAACTGAAAGAACTGAAAATCAAGTTTAGTGCGGGCGTGGTCCTAAGCATCGTTATCTTCATGGGTTCCATGCAAGGCTGGTTTCCGTGGCTCCGGTCGATCCCAAGGCAGGTGATGCTTGTTTGCCTTTTTGTGCTCACAGCTCCTGTTGTATTCTGGGTCGGGAGCCGGTTTTTCTCAGGAGCCATCAAAGCTGCCAGGCAAAAGACCACAGACATGAACACCCTGGTGGCTGTGGGGGCTTTTTCTGCTTACTTCTATTCTGCTTTGGTCACCTTTTTTCCGCAGCTTTTTGTTGGCGCGGGCATAGCCCCACACGTCTACTTTGACGGTGCAGCCATGATAATAACCCTCATCCTCCTTGGGCGCCTGCTGGAGGCCAAGGCCAAAGGGAAGACCTCTATGGCTATCAAGAGGCTGATGGGACTCAAGCCAAAGACTGCGAGGGTCATGAGGGAGGGCAAGGAAATCGACATTCCTATCGAGGCTGTGATAAAAGGAGACCTGATTTTGGTCCGGCCCGGTGAAAAGATCCCTACCGATGGGGTGATTGTTTCAGGGTCATCTTCAATCGACGAATCCATGCTCACCGGAGAAAGCATTCCCGTGGCCAAGGAGACGGGAGGCGATGTGTTTGCGGCAACGCTCAACAAGAGCGGGAGCTTTACGTTCAGGGCAACCAAAGTAGGGGCCGAGACAGCGCTTGCCCAAATCATCCGGCTGGTCGAAGAGGCTCAGGGGTCCAAGGCCCCTATCCAGCGGGTGGCGGACAAGGTGGCATCCATTTTTGTGCCCGTGGTTTTTTGTATAGCAATGCTGACCTTCTTGATCTGGTACTTTTTCGTACCTGAGCCGATTTTCAGCCGTGCCCTGCTTAATTTTGTATCGGTCTTGATCATTGCCTGCCCATGTGCCATGGGCCTGGCAACACCTACCGCGGTGATGGTAGGGACCGGATTGGGGGCCGAAAATGGCATTCTGATCAAAGGCGGAGAAAGCCTGGAGAGGGCCTACAAACTAACCACCATTGTTTTTGACAAGACCGGCACCCTGACTATGGGAGAACCTGAGGTTACAGACATATTGACTGAAGGAGAGACAGGCCAACACGATGTTTTGAAAATGGCTGTTTCTATTGAGGCCGTTTCCGAACACCCCCTGGCCCAGGCCATTATTGAAAAAGGCCGTGAAGAGCAATTGGCCCCTGATCGTGTTCATGATTTTGAGGCCCTGTCAGGCCTTGGGGCCAGGGCGATCTTAAATGGCAAGAAATGCCTTCTGGGCAACCTGCGGCTCATGGAAAAGGAGTCCGTGGCAATGAACGGTTTCAACGAGAAGGCAAAAAGGGTTGCCAGTGAGGCCAAGACCTGTGTTTTTGTGGCCGAGGAAGATCGGGTCCTTGGCCTTATTGCCCTTTCAGATATGCCCAAGGCGTCTGCACGGGCAACCGTTTCCAGGCTAAA
>MAXP01000155.1 GCA_001751085.1 Desulfobacterales bacterium C00003060
GTGAACTTTGGTGAACGTCCTTAAATAAGTAAACAGCCATCCGATCAATATAATAGTTACTTACTTATTTAGAATGTCCCCCTAACCCAGATAAACTGGAATTCTTTAAAGGTCCTGGACTATTTTCAGTACCCCCCTGAGGGGTATAAGTACATGTATCGGAAAAACAAAGTTTCTGTCCATTTGTTAGAAATCAATTTGTAATATATGGTTCGTAGCTTTTAGCTGTTTAGCTCAACAGCTCAATAGCTCAATAGCTCGCCCGTAGGGCGTTATGTTCTGTTATTAGAGGTTGCTATGAAATTTGATATTGTCCTGGAATTCAAGAATAATCAATCAGTAAAAGCCAATCTTGCCCGTCCGTTTGATCCCGGCGAAAATAAAATAGAAGTGATTCTGACGAAAAAGGAAATAAAGAAGACCTTTCCCTTGTCAAACGTTTGCATTCTTCAGATGAGAAACAAACCTGATTATCCTGGTTTGAATTTTGATAAAGGCGTACTGGAGGAGGTGGAAACCAATACGGGCAAGAAGTTTAATGTCAGGGTTATTGAAGACCAGAATTTTCAGACAGGCTTTATCAGCGTTTCCATAGAAAAAGAAAGTGTTTGTAAATATGTTTTCTTTACCTTCCTGTTCGTCAAATTGCGGCGTCAGTTTAACCCCATCGGCGAAATTCTTGAAGATAGCGGCGCGATCTCCAAAAAAGATGTATACAACGCCCTGGTTGAACAGAAAAGGCTGAAAGAGCGCCGGGTTGGTGAGATTATTTCCGAACAGGAAAATGTGCCGCAGGAGACCATTGAAGAGACGATTGGTCGGATGATTAAAGCCAAAAAAATGTCACCACACGCCAAGATAGGCGAGATATTGATTGCCGCCTCCCTGGTTACCGCCGAACAGGTTGAACAGGCTTTGGCCAGCCAGGCCAAAGGTAAAAAGATACCACTTGGCGCCCTCTTGATCGAAGGTGGTCTGGTTACTGAAGAAGAGGTACTAAGGGCGCTTGCCACCAAATTCAGATTGACTTATTTTGACTTTGAGGATTTTACTTTAGACGATAAGGCAATAGCCCTTATTTCTCCTGAAATTGTCCAAAAGTTCCGGATTCTGCCTATTAAAGACGCCGGAAATTGTTTGGTAGTAGCGACTTCTGATCCTTCCAGTCACTCCAATACCTCCGAAGCTCTCCGGTTCCACGCCAACCGGAGGATTGAGATGGTGGTCTCCACTAGCGAAAGCATCAGCAATTTCATAAACAGCTTGTATGGCAAGGACGATGAGCAGGTAGAAAACATTCTTGATGAACTGGGAGAAGAAGAACTGGATGTTGAGGAGGAGGAGGATACGTACCATAGTGGTGTTGATGAATCTGATTCAAAGGTCATTCGTCTAGTGAACAAGGTTCTTGTTGACGGGTATAGAAAAAATGTATCTGATATTCACATTGAACCAGGTCTGGGAAGGGACCCTGTTCAGGTGCGATACCGGATTGACGGTATCTGCCATAAGGTGCATGTTATTCCCAAGACGTACAGCAGAGCGCTTGTAGCAAGGATTAAGATTTTATCCAATTTGGATATTACCGAGAGCCGAAGACCACAGAGCGGCAAGATGGTCGCCCGGTTTGACAGGAGAAAAGTGGAATTCAGGGTGGAGGTTACCCCTACAGTGGGTGGGTTACAGGACGTTGTGCTGCGTATTCTGGCCTCAGCCAAGCCGTTGCCCCTTGATCATATGGGGTTCTCTCCCGCAAATCTGATTGCTTTTGAAGAGGTTCTTGCCAAACCCTATGGCCTTATTCTTTGCGTCGGACCTACCGGTTCCGGCAAAACCACCACTCTCCATTCCGCCCTTGGGCATATTAATACGCCGGAGCGTAAAATCTGGACTGCCGAGGACCCTGTTGAAATAACGCAACCCGGCCTGAGGCAGGTACAGGTACACTCAAAGATCGGGTTTACATTTCAGTCGGCGCTCCGTTCTTTTTTGCGCGCTGATCCGGATGTTATCATGATTGGAGAGATGCGTGACATAGAAACAGCGAAAATTTCTATTGAGGCTTCTTTGACAGGTCATCTGGTTCTCAGCACACTGCACACCAACACGGCGCCGGAGACGGTAATGAGGTTAATTGAAATGGGCTTGGATCCGATCAGCTTTGCGGATGCCTTGTTAGCGGTACTGGCCCAACGTCTGGCCCGTCGTCTTTGTGTGAAATGTAAGAAATCCTACCATCCGGACAAGAAAGAATATGAGGATTTGGTAATGTCCTATGGTGAAGAATATTTTAGAGCCGACAAGATATCGGAGTATTCCGAAGATTTGACCTTGATGCGGAAAACAGGCTGTATTTCCTGCGGCAAGATGGGCTACTTAAAACGTCTCGGAATTCATGAAATGCTGGTGGGAACTGAAGAAATAAAAATAGCCATAAAAAAGAAAGCAGATATGGAAGTAATACGAAACCAGGCGATAGCGGATGGTATGCGTACCTTAAGGATGGATGGAATCAGAAAGATATTTGAGGGATTGATAGACCTGGAACAGGTAAAGAAGGTTTGTATATAAGGTTTAAATAAAGGTTCCGGGTTCAAAGGTTTATCTGATCGGAATTTTTCTTTATTCAACCTTGAACCCTTGAACCCCTGAACCTCTCATGTACCTCATCCTGACTGCAAGACTCAGGTATTGCCCATTTTCTTCAAACATCAATTTTTTGTCAACCATCATACTTAAAAACGGCACAAGCTTTTCTTGGTTGAATTTTGGAAATTTATTAAGAATGGCCTTAAGCGGTTGATGGTATCTGCATAACAGATAAATTTTCCGGGAAGTCCCGGTCAAACGGTGTGTTACGGCCTCCTTTCCCGGAATTCGCTGACGGATGATAAGGAAATCCGGCCCGTCCCTGTAGCTGAGAATGGGACCCGGGTTAACAGCCGCATGAAGTTCATCATATGCTTTTTTCCAGGCCCTGACCTTTTGTTTAACAGGCTGCCACAGCCCTTTCTGAACCGCCTTGTCGCCGCGATAATCCTGAATCATGAAACGGATGGAACGAGCTGTGGAGGACGGGAACAGACGGGCAAAATAAGAATGGTTGAATCTCGCCCGGATACCGTATGCTCCCGGATCATTCCAAACCGGACTGCCCATGCCGAGCCAGAAGTGAACAACCCTTAAGGGCCTGAACATCATGGCATAATTTAACGAGCGCAGGGTCTCTTTAACATCCTGTTCATCACTTCCCGGAAAATGGAGGATCAGGTTTGAGATGTTGGCGATTCCGAGTTCTTCACAGTGTTTCATTATTTCAAGGTTCTGAATCGCGGTTGTACCCTTGTTGAGTTTTTTTAACAGGCTCGTGCTGAGGGCCTCGATACCGATCTGGACCTCGTTTAGTCCCGCGGCGCTCATGG
>MAXP01000156.1 GCA_001751085.1 Desulfobacterales bacterium C00003060
TATGCCCAAGAGTCTATACCTCGGAAGGTCATAAATGGCGGTTTTCTCGGTGAGTCATGAGCATCAAGAGCAAGACGCGAAGGCGCGGAATAGCCGGCTATTGCAAGCCTGAGCAACGCGGCTATTGATGTTCATGGCCGACGAAAAAGTGTCATTTGTGGCCTTTCGAGGTATATACTCCCAGGCTGAAGAACATACGATAAACCCCGAAAAAAGCAATAAGAGAAAATGATAGAAGAGGAATTTTCTACTGGCAACTCTTTTGTTCATAGGCTCGATCCAAGAGTCAAAATCATTTCGGCTGTCCTTTTTTCTGTTGTCGTGGCTGTATCAGACAACTTTGCAGCGCTATTGTCCGCTCTGACCGTGTCACTATTTCTCATAGTCCTTACTAAGCTTTCAATCAGAAAGGTTCTTTACCGACTGCTATTAGTAAATGGATTGATCCTCTTTCTTTGGCTTTTCCTTCCATTTACCTATAAGGGAGAAGCATTGTTTAACATAGGACCATTGGTCGGAACCAGAGAAGGAGTGTTGTTTGCCGGCAGGATTACTATCAAGTGCAATACAATTCTTTTGGCCATGATCGCTCTTCTGTCAACAACACCTATTTTTAGCCTTGGCCATGCCATGAGCAGGCTTTACTGTCCAGATAAGCTAGTTTATCTTTTCTTATTTACGTACCGGTATGTTCATGTCATATTTTTGGAGTATCGCAAATTGATAAATGCTATGAAAATACGAGGTTTTGTTCCTCGAACAAATATACACACCTATAGAAGTTATGCCTATCTTGTGGGGATGCTTCTGGTCAGAAGCTATGACAGGGCGGAAAGGATCTACAAGGCCATGCTATGCAGAGGTTTTAGTGGAAGGTATTATACAATGAACCGGTTTTCTATTAAGGCAGGAGATATCTTCTATCTGTCAATGATGTTGATTGTGATTTTTGGGTTGGTAATCTTTCAATGGATAGCAACAGCCTGATCATTAATCTGACATCGGTACGTGGACAAGGTATTCCAAAATAGCCAAGGCACGACTTTCGGACGTGTAAACCACGCCCACACCCTTCTCATTCCACCGACCACCGTACAAGCGCGCCCCAGTGCCCGAAAGGTCTTTGATGTGGGCAGTTTGAGCTGTTCGATACATCTTTATCAAGAATGGACGCCGTGCTTGATCCGACCGAGTTCATCGACGACAAGTTCCGTTCCGAAACGAGACCCAAGGAGTTCGAGTGGAGCCCGATCTGCAAGGGCAGTGCTCGGCTGACTGAGCCAGGACAAGAACCGATCCCGACTGCCAAAGACCTGAGTCCCCAGCGCCACTGCCTCCGCAATTTGCAGTACCTGCTTGGACACTGTGGTGCTCATGTGATGTTCCGGAGCGTACCGCAACGAGGTTCGTTCCGTCACTGGCAGAAGGCTCGCCATCTGCTTCCAAGACAATGACAAATATTTGGCCAAGTGGGAAACCGCATCCTTCGTTATACCCCGGTTTCCAAGCTCAACGAGATCCATCTTGTTTTGTAACTTCTTGCATAGAATCCCCCCCCGAGCACCTCTGTAGCTTGGGCTAGCTGCATCTTTGCCACCTCCAACGTGATTCTCGACATTTGTCATCTGTTATAGCTACAAATGCCGTAACTGTCAACCACAGCCTAATCGCGGCGACGAAGTCAACGCCGCGATTCTCGGCGGCGTAGCCACCGAGAACGACTGAGGTTAGTTGACAGGACCACTCGACAGAGTAGCCAAAGTCAACTAACTGGCTTGAATCATTTAACCATTCTCAATAGGCCCGCTGTGGCCCTGGTCAACTGCACCGCCTTGTTCGGGCAGGGCGTTGTTTATAGCTATTTGTTTCTTTTGCGGTGATTGGTTCCAGGAGTATTGCCGAGAATATGCCTTTTCAATGTTTGGATCAGCTGATTTGGAAAACCTCAGTATTCGGTTTTTTCCTTTTCCGCATTGATGATAGACCGTATGTAGAGACACCATATTCAGAACTCGGGAACATGAAAGCCTATAATGCGAAAAATTCGGTTGGCTTTTGAAAGACTGCCCTCAAATACTCATTCAAGATAAGAATCTTGCCCTTTGCGCCACGCCTCATAATTTTTCTTGGAAAGATTGCCCATCTCGATAAGGATATCTCAGGGGACAACAACGTCTGCGCCAGCCAAAAAAATTCCTACCGCCCTCACTACGCGGGGGTAGTATTTATCCTTCCGGTAAGTACTGACTGTCTGGACAGTAGTGAGTTCTCTCCAATCTACGAAGTTTAGTTCGCTAAGTGCTTGAAATCATTGATGCTCGCAATTTCATGCCCTATTTCTTAGTGTCAACAATTTCAATAGGTTACGAGAACTCACTACTGTCCAGTGACTGTAATGTGTTTCATCTTTTTTCTTGGGCTCTGAACAAGGACAGGACGTAGAAAGTCAAATCAAAACGGTAATTCCCAGACCCGCACTCCATTAAAAATGTCTGAATCTAGATCGGGGGAATCCAGAACCCCTTGATGAATCTCCACCCTCGCGAAAGGCGAGTCTAATTTGCTCTCACCCCACCGAAGGGCGGTTTGTCTGGCAAATTTCTCATCATCCGTCTCGACCATCAAATATCCCACCGGTTCGTCTGATTCCGAGACAAATTTCAAAGATATCACTTTCGATTTCACCAGTCATCTCCTCCTATTTTTTTGCCCGAACGGACCGCGAGATGAGCGGAAGGTTCTCCGCATAATGCGCCGCGATAGCGGTGTGATTATGCGGAGGTTCTTTCCGCTCCATTGAGTTGTTGGACGCGTTGACTCAGATGTAGGAATGGCGTCACTACAACTTGCTCACCACGCTGCACCGAAACTGCCAAGTATTGCCTCAAGTACCTGGCAAATGGCAACAACAAGGCAAATGCAAAGTGGTGCACCTACTGCTGACAATAAGGGCATTTCATTTTTTTGTCCCAATGCATACGTCTGTATGGATGATTCATTACGCGAAGCATCCCTCGAATAATACCCGCGACAAAGCCTGCCTTGTCCCTGACCGGCACGTCAGTCTGTGCCGCTATTTGCGCATACGAACGTCTGACGGTACCGTCCAGGTTGAACCGGGCCCGAAAAATGTTTGAACAATCATAAGTGTGCGGTGGCCACTTCCAACCGCCCGGGGTCAGGGAACCGGGTGGACGATTTCTCTTCACACCTTGGTCGAGAGTGTCCACATATCTCCAGAAAATGTCCCAGTCGATTGACTCTGCTCTGAGCCATTGCTGAAGTGTCCTGCTCGCCATACCTTATCCTCAGTCCAAAGTCGCCATTGGACGTATAATCGCGGCGCTGACCCGCGAGCATCGCAGGAGCCTCAGGGTGCTTGCACCCTGAGGCTCCGAGAAGCGCAGTCGGGTCCAGTGCCTTGTTCTGGCGCAAGGCGACAGAACAAGGTGCTGGACGAAGTCAGCGCCGCGATTCTCGGCGGCGTAGCCGCCGAGAACGCTGCAAATCAGCCACGCTGTTATACGTCGGCTGCGTTTGCCTTGTTAGGCTAAACCCTTGATATTACAGCGAACTCCATCGACTGAAGAGAGTTTGTAAGAATGTCATGGATGTCGCCGATTTCCTTGCCCTTGTTAGGCGTTTGTGCCGTTCAATTTCTACCCGGTCGCACGATTTGCAATGCCAAGGGAACGTCCCTTTTGTAAAATCGTCAAACATAAAGAGCGTATCGTCTCCAGTTCATGGAAAAACTCGCGCTGCGCCTCATCCGCTGGCAAACAATCAAAAAGGTCTGGCAACTGTACCCCGTGACTCATGATTGCATTGGCCTCGTTGCTTCTGAGATATTTTCGGACATAGAGGCAATTGTCTGCATTGTAGAAACGTTGAATAGCCTCAGTGGCACTTAAAACGCCACTGGTTAATGACTGAACCATGCCCAGATTCAGAAGCGCAAAAAGTGCCAACTGCTGTGCTGAGCTCCCCGTCGCATCCGAGAGAACGATACGGAATGGATAACTTTGTATCATGGCTTTCCCGTTCCAGAAAAGAATTTGACACCAGCAACACTGCCGGATTCGTGTTCAAAGTAATGAACTTCGCCAAAATTCCCCTGCTTGATGACTTTTTTCCACTTGCCGACATGCAAACGCCGCAACTCGCGAAGCACTGCTCGGTTGCGTACTGTGTACTTGAGGGCGCTACCTCGGACTGGCGTGCAGCCCTGCGGCACAGAACCGGATGCATAGATGTCTCGATAAAGGGCCAGCGGCATTCGCGTTCCTTAGCAAGATTGTTCGAGGCTTCATGAGAAGTTTTCGTGAAACTCGTAGTATAGCAACAACACCAACTTAGCACCCAAATGAGCGCATAACGGGATGGCGCATAACCTGCTGCGCCAAGACTTTTGTAAACAAAACCTTAGAAACCAAATAAATCTGATTATGCACTAAATTTTAAAAGACATCGAGCCCTTGGCGTCAGGTTCCGGGTAGAAGCACCGGTTACCCGGCGCTCGCCCCACAGACCCGTACTTGAAGGATTCCACTCATACGGTTCCTCAGTATACTAACGCACTTAGATTCCTCTAATCAGCGAAAGCATAACCAAACAGGCGACACCCCGTTTGGCGCATAACTGTGCTGTCCTATTACACACTCCGCTGAAGTCGCGGTGACACGGTTAGTGGGCTCAGAGTCCCTCCCGTGGTTCCCTAAAGCAGAACGTTACGCCCGGCTTCTCCTTCCCTACAATGGGTCCCTTGGACATCAGTTCCCCACCTTCCCGTTGCAGACCATTGTCTGCAACATCGGTACTATTGTCAGCTAAGACTGCCAAAAGGCCATCTCGGGTTCGTTCCCTGTTCGGTATCCTCCCCCGATACCTTGTTTGCTCCTTTGCTTTCGCTCGCTGGTCAGGTTAGAGCGCCGCTTGTCAGCGCCAGGGCTACGCCTCATCAGATGACCGGAGATGACCGGCACCCTTGACCGGATTCATTTACAAGGAGACAGTTGGCTCTCTCCAGTTCCCTAACTACCCCTGTGAATACATGCCCCCGGATCAAGTCCGGGGCAGGCTCTGCTCTCAGCCCCCGGTGGTGTCCTGAATACTCGCTATAGCGCATCCAGGGCGGCTGCCTTCCAGCGCATCAAGACTGTCGGCTTTCCCCCAATCTCTCGATCATGAGTTTATCCTACTGTCCACAACTATACACCCGCCTGCCAACGCCAAGTACAGTGGGCAGGTCGAATGCTATCATCTCCGGCAATGGCGGGCAGGTTTTTCGGGGCTCAATCACACAGCCTGCATCCTCGCTCCGCCCTGCTTCGGACTCTCCTTACGGAGTTTACCCTCGGACGTCACTATTGACCTGCTGGCTAAACTTTAGTCAAGTGGGACTTCGCAGTACCATACGCCTCATACTCAGCGCCAGAGCAAACTCTGCAAGAAGCTGGATTACGTTAGCACCATTCTGCCCAGTGCCACGGCAAGTCCTGCAAAGGGGTATATGATCTAATCATCATATGCGATCACCCACTGGGTAACAACATCGAATTTCATGGACTTACGTCCAATCCCAACGATTCGGACTTAGCTGGACACGATCATGCCATTGTTATGCAAAAAAATTATCAAATAGCTGTCATCTGTTTTGAGGTAGAAATTTATTTAAAACAGTGTTCCAAAATGATGTAACCCATATTTCATCTTGCTGAAGATCCGGGTTCTCTTCTATTGCGAGTATTATTCGATGGATAATGAATCCTGTTAGAAAAACACCCGTTTTCACAATCCAATCCTCAGCTAATTTTAGCTCCTTCTCATACTTTTTATCATAAGAGCCATATTCATTGAGACTTCTTGCTGGCGAACGAAGGAACTTTTTGACTTCGATAAGCGTATCTAATGGCAAGGCATCAGCTACAGGGAATTCGAATATAATTCTGATTACTTGCGTTTTTTCTTCGCACGGATCAATACTATTTTTGCTAAAAAACACCCCATCAACTTCATACATTGAAAATCCGACATAAATGCTTCCTATATTGCTTGATAGGTCTTCAATGAAAGAGTGGGTGAACT
>MAXP01000157.1:0-1668 GCA_001751085.1 Desulfobacterales bacterium C00003060
ATTTGACTGCCGGTGATATGGGTGGCAGAAATGAGGTTTTTTGCATGAAGGGCAAGATCCTATATTCGGTAACGATCCTGTGGGTTGCTATGGCGACCCTCTCCTCGGCTGGTGCTGAAAACAAAAAGCAGGTCACCTTCTGGACGACGGAGGTGGAAAAGGATCGACTGGAGATCCAGCGGGATATTGGTCGCAAGTTCACGAGGAAAACAGGAATTCGCGTCAGGGTCATCCCTGTGCAGGAGAATTCCCTGGCACAGAGGGTCACTGCTGCGTATGCAGCGAGGTCGCTCCCCGATGTGCTCGTCCTCCCGATCGACTTCACGGTCGGGTGGGTGGAGGCCGGGGTTCTGGATGACCGGTCTGCCACGGAGGTGGTGAATCACCTGGGCAAAGAGACGTTTGGCTCTGGTCCACTAAAGCTCGTCCAGGTTTCAGGGGGCTACGGCGCCATACCGATTGATGGATGGGGGCAGTTACTCCTTTTTCGTAAGGATCTATTCGAGAAAAAAGGGCTCGCCGTGCCTGATCGCTGGGATCGCATCTTGCGGGCGGCTCAGGCCTTGCAGAGCCCGCCTTTGATGTGGGGCTTCGAGGTCGCCACAGATCCCGGAGAGCTCTACACACAGCAGGTTTTCGAACATTTCGCGCTGTCCAACGGGGTCGGACTGACAGACAAATCCGGAAACGTCGACCTGAACACCCGCGGGATGGTCGAGACCCTCAAGTTCTACAAGACCCTTGCCGGTTTCAGCCCCCCGGGGAACCTTTCATGGCTCCACACCCGCATGGATTATATCTCAGGTCGGGCGGCAATGATCCTTTGGTCGCCATTTATCTTGGATGAGCTTTCAGGACTTCGGCAGGATCAGCCCGTGGTCCCGGATATCGCCAGGGGCGAATCAGGATTCCTGGCCAGGAACACCGGCTTTGTGAGCATCATTCATGGCCCAAACGGAGCGGCTCAATACGGCCAGATGAACTGCGTGGGGATCACCAGCGATGCGGACAAGGGGTCAGCAAAAAGGTGGGTTGAGTTTCTGCTTAACGAGGGGTACCTGGAGTGGTTGGGCATGGCGGCAGAGGGTAAACTGCCTGTGCGCAAGGGGACCCCGGATGCGCCTGACTGCTTCATTGATGGGTGGAAGCAGCTTGAGTTTGGAGTGACGACACGGGCCAGGATCTCTGACTTTTACGGGCTCGACGTAGTGAAGACGATGGTAGGCGGGGTGGATGGTTTTGATCGCTGGGGCTTTGTCGAGGGGAAAGGGGCGCTTGTTTCCAAGATCTATGGTACAAGGATTGTTCCCGAAATCCTCAAACGATACCTTGACGGCGAACTTAGCGCCAAGGATGCCGCCCGGACAATGGATGAGCGTGTCAAGGCATTGGAATAATGGTTGATCGTCGATCCCTTGCAGATCAGGAGTCCAGGCTTGCCTTCTGGATGTTGGCCCCCACATTTACAGTGGTCCTGGCCTTTGTAATGTTTCCTGTGATCTGGAACTTGTGGCTGAGTTTCAAACCGGTCTCCCTTGTGGATATTCGAGGGACCTCCATCTTCGAGTTCAACCTGACACTTGAGAACTTCCAGAAGGTCTTCAGTGATCCGGATTTTGTGACGGCTCTTGTGACTACGCTCATTTATGCTGGTGCGGGAAGCGTTCT
>MAXP01000157.1:1689-5454 GCA_001751085.1 Desulfobacterales bacterium C00003060
GGCCGGAGCTTGCTGAGGGGACTTCTTATCTCCCCCTATATCGCTCCGATTGTGGCCGTAACCTTTACGTGGAGTTTTATCCTGGACCCCCAGATGGGTGTCCTGAACTGGCTGGGGGTGGACACAGGCCTCCTGGCGCAACCGATCCCGTTCCTGTCACAGCGCTGGTGGGAACTGGACTTAATGGGCGTGAGGGTCCGGCTACCCCTGGCCCTCACTTCGGTGATCCTCTTTGAGGGATGGCGTTATTTTCCCTTTGCCTTCCTGTTCATTCTCGCGCGGCTCCAGGCCATCCCGGATGAGCTTTACAATGCGGCAGCCGTGGACGGTGCGAGTCCGTTCCAGCGGTTCTTCCACATCACCCTGCCGCAGCTTGGCACGGTCTTGTGCATGCTTTTCCTTTTCCGGTTCGTCTGGACCTTCAACAAGTTTGACGACATCTTCCTGCTCACAAGGGGACAGGCCGGAACGGAGGTCTTGACCATAAAGGTGTACGAATATGCCTTTGGTGAGTTTGACATTGGGGCGAGTTCGGCGTTGGCCATGGTACTGTTTGGGGTCCTGGCGGTTTTTTTCTTCGTCTACTTCCGGTGGATCGAAAAGGAGGCGTAGGATTTTGGATTGGAGACATGAGAGGATGAGCCGGGAACGTTTGGAAGAAACCATTATCCGAATCCTCAGGGTCGTGGGTCTCCTGTTCTTGTTCGCCATAGTGGCATTTCCATTCTACTGGATGATTGTGTCTTCCTTGAAACCTCTTTGCGAAATCCTCCTGAAGCCCGGCAACCTGGGACTGGACATCCGAAAGATCGATTTTCACGCCTATTATGAGGTCCTCTTTCGACACGACTTTGTCCAGTACATCTTAAACACCGTGTATGTTTCCATCGCTACTGTGGCGGTCTCTGTGACCCTGGCCACGGTGGGGGGTTATGCCGTTACCCGGCTCCATTTTCGGGGCCTGGGATTCATGTCTTACGGTATCCTGCTTATCTACATGTTTCCAGCAATCGTATTAGTAATCCCTCTGTACGTGATATTGTCCAAGATGGGGCTCCGGGATTCGATTAATGTTTTGATCCTCGTGTATCTGGCCCAGACCCTGCCGGTGGGCCTGTACATGCTCCGGAGCTACTTCCAGAGCCTCCCTGTCGAGATGGAGCACGCTGGGCTCGTAGACGGGTGCAGCCGTTTTGGGGTGATCTGGCGCATTGTTATTCCCCTGTCAGCCCCGGCCCTGGCCAGCGTGGCCCTGTATACCTTTATGATTGCCTGGAACGAGTTCCTGTTCGCCTTCATGTTCCTGGACACCCCGGAGAAATTCACCCTGTCCAGAGGGGTAGTACAGCTTGCGGGGAGCGTACATCTCTCCAAACAACTGGTGATGGCCGCCTCAGTCACGGTGACGATCCCCATTCTGGTCCTGTTTTTCGTGCTTGAGCGCCGGCTGGTCCGGGGCCTGACCGCCGGGGCCATGAAAGGTTGAAATGGCATCGCTGACTTTAAGAGGAATCACAAAACGATTCGGCAAGACCGTGGTACTTTCCGGCATTGATCTTCACGTGGAGGACGGGGAGTTCTGTGTGCTTTTAGGGCCTTCGGGCTGCGGGAAGAGCACGCTGCTCAATATTGTTGCAGGCCTGACACCTCAGGACGATGGTGAGGTACTGCTGGACGGTCAGCCCGTTGACTGTCTATCCCCGCGGGAACGGGACGTGGCTATGGTGTTCCAGAGCTATGCCCTTTATCCTCACATGACGGTGGCCCGGAACCTGAGCTTCGGGCTTCGCATGCGTGGGGTCTCCAAACCGACCATCCACAAAAAGGTGCTGGAAACGGCCCGCCTTCTGGGGATCGAGGGCCTACTGGATCGAAAACCCCGGGAACTGTCGGGTGGCCAGCGGCAACGTGTGGCCATGGGCCGAGCGTTGGTGCGTAGGCCCAGGCTCTTCCTGCTCGACGAGCCATTGAGCAACCTGGATGCGCGCCTGCGGTCCAGGGTCCGGCTGGAGCTCAAGCGTCTGCATACTCAGATCCTGAGTACCATAGTATATGTCACCCACGACCAGGTGGAGGCCATGACCCTTGGTGACAGGGTGGTGGTTATGCGTGACGCGAAGGTGCACCAGATCGATCGACCGGAGAATATCTACGCGCGTCCTGCAGACACGTTTGTGGCCACCTTCATTGGATCGCCGGAGATGAATCTATACCGGGGAAGGCTCTTGCGCAAAGAAGGTCGACTTTGGTTTGAGGGGTCCGGCTTTTGCCTTGACCTCGCGGGACTTCAATTCAGGCCTGAGGAAGGGGAAGCGGAGGTGGGCATCCGTCCTGAGGACATCGGAATCGGGCAGGACAGGCCTATGGCTGTGGAGGCCAAGGTGGAGATGCTCAGCAACGTGGGCTCGGAGAAGTATATCCATGGCCATCTCGGTCAGGAGAGGATAACTGCCCGCGTCCCAAAGGATGCCTCCTTCCTGTCTGGCGAGGTCGTGTCCCTGACTGTTGACCCTGCCCGTGTGCATATCTTCCAAGCGGGCCGTCGCCTCTATTGAGTTTGACGTCCCTGATATCTCAGACCTGACTTGATTTCGAAGACGAAACTTTTGGACCTGTGCTGTTAGATGTTGGACTTACTGTTACGAAAAAAAAGAATTATCACGAAAGCACGAAAGATTGAAAACACGAAAAGAGCGTGAGTAACTGGAACGGATGTTTTTATGGTCGAAGCGCACGAATAAAATTACCTGCTGCCTCGATTCCACTGGCGTCGAACACCCGTATGGCCTGGCTTCCTACCACCGCGATTTCTACTTTTCCCTTCAGAAAGTCTACGTCTTTCTTGTGGCTGACACCAAACCCTAATGCCAGGGGGAGGTGGGTTACCCTCCTGCATTGACCCAGGAATTCATCGAGTTCTGAGGTGAAGCTGGTCTTGGCGCCGGTTATCCCTTTGCGAGCAACACAGTAGAAAAAACCGTGGCCAAACCGTGCCAGGTAGGCGAGACGGGCAGGGGTGGTCGTTGGCGAGAGTATAAAAATGGGATCAATCCCGTGAGGCACTGCCGCCATATAAGACTCCCCCTCCTCAGGGGGGATATCAGGCACGATCGTCCCACGGATTCCAGCCTCTTTAGCCTCGGCAAAAAATTGCTCTTCGCCTCGCTTGAAAACGATGTTGTAGTAGGTCATGAAAAGGAAGGGAATGTCAAAACGCTGAGTGACGAGGTGGGCGAACTTGAAGCAATCGTCCACCTTGATCCCGGCAGCAAGGGCAGACTGGTTTGCCTTTAGGATCACAGGGCCGTCGGCAATCGGTTCTGAAAAGGGGATCTGCAGCTCAATCAGATCCGCGCCGCCGGCAACGATGGCCTTCACGAGTTCGAAGCTTGTTTCCAAATCAGGATAGCCCACCACGATGTGGGCCATCAGCAAGATGCCTCTTTCTTTTGTCCTTTGCCGAATATAGCCTTCAAGCACTGTATGCCTCCGCCTTGGCGCTGATGAACTTCTTCCAGCCTTCATCCCCGAGTGCCTCCGCAATGATGAATATGTCTTTGTCACCGCGACCCGACAGGTTAACCAGGATAATGTCATCGGCCGACATCTGAGGGGCCTCCTTGAAAGCCTGGGCCAGCGCATGGGATGATTCAAGGGCTGGAATAATCCCTTCCTTTCTCATGGTCAGACGAGTGGCCGCCACGACCTCGTCATTTGTAGCCGCTTCAAAGCGTACCTTGCCCTGTTCATGATAGGCTGCAAGTA
>MAXP01000158.1:0-1377 GCA_001751085.1 Desulfobacterales bacterium C00003060
GAGGTGGCCACAAGGGCCGTCGCCACCATGTACGGCCTGTACGAGGCGGGGGTTAGTAGAGGCCCCGCCCGCGCAAAAGCGAGCGCATTCCCCGCAGCTTGCTGCTGGGAGCTTCAATAGTGGTATCCTATATCTACTATCCCACTGTCACCCACTTTATCTGTTCTAGTGGTCTTGTTCCGTAGACCGAGTCTGGAAGCAGTATTACTTCCTGCATCCACACAGGGGCTATTAGAAACTTGCCCAGAAGCCCGTTGACTCAGATAATAATTCCCGTTTCTTTCTGAAGCCACAGAAACATATAGAGGGTCCTTGGAAAAATCCTTATCACCAGGGGGACAGCCCGCGTATTCATTTTCATTATTCCACACATTGTTGTAGTCGTTCATCATAGCTGCCCCTGGTGCCGGAAACAGCTCTGTTCCATCATAGTTTACAATCCCACCTGTCTTGTTGTTGGTTACTATGTTGTTTGCGACAACAGCGTCAAATGTAGCTGGGAAAGGGTAACCAAGAACCACCCCCCCACCTCTCTCTTTCGTGACGAAGTGATGATTATTGGAATCAATGGTATTGTTTGAGATTATCACCTTACTGAGATTAAAGGAGGTTATACTCACTCCACATTGGTGATTGCTGAAGATAAGGTTGTTTTTGATGATGATGTCCTCACCGGCAAAACGTCTAATAGTGGACACAGGACCGATTGTAATACCACAAACGTTATCAAAGATGTGGTTTCCCTCAATATGCGGAGAGGCCACTTCGCGGGCCCCAACTCCTATTCTATTTCCATAAATATAGTTTCCCTCAATTCGGGGGGCAGCAAGTCCCCTGGAGCCCACCCCGACTACACGGTTATGATGTATTTGGTTGCCATATATGTGGGCCTCGCTGCCTCTCCCATTACCGATCCCAATCATATTATCGTAGATGTGATTATTGTATATCTTTGTCTTGCCGGTCAAGACCTTCCTCCCATGTATTCCAATAGCATTATGAATATTGCAGGTAATCTTGTTGTTTACAATAGTAGGAGAGGAATCCCATATACTGATTCCGTGACCCATAGATCCACCCCCGCCTCCAGTAATAACGAATCCTTCAACCCTTCCAGCCCTATCACCGAGGTAAGCAATCATGATGGTATTTATGTCCCCTTCCTTGCTCTCTCCATCTATTTTTGGCCATCCTATGCCCACCAAATTCATGTTCTTATCAATCACCACGCTCTCTTTGTAAGTCCCTTTCTGAACAACAACGTCATCCCCTGGATTAGCGGCATCCACCGCTGCCTGTATGGTAGGATACTCGCCCGGGACGTTTCTTTTCCCATCTTTTGCATTGTGTCTGGTGCTTATGTACACCGTGTCCGGG